>NZ_JBHZOP010000004.1:0-34446 GCF_042787595.1 Stenotrophomonas sp. YIM B13575
GTGCACGGCAGGTGCAGAAACGCCCGGGTAGCGCCGGGCCATGCCCGGCGGCTTCTGATTCCGCCCGCGCTTCGCGCTCGCCGGGCATGGCCCGGCGCTAGCGGATCAACGCTTGGGCTGCAGCATCGTGCCGGTGCACTTGGGCGAACCGCAGCGGCACTCCCAGATCTTCTTCAGCTTGGCCGTATGCCGCTCGGCCAGGGTGATGCCGTAGTTGTAGGTCAGCTCTTCGCCGGCCTTGATGTCGCGCAGCGCCTCGATGAACACCTTGTCGCCGCGGCTGTCACCGTCTTCGTCTTCCTCGATCACCGCCTCGCAGTTCGGGTCGCAGCTGTGGTTGATCCAGCGCGCGTCGTTGCCCTTGTAGTTGGCATCGATCACCCAGTCGTCGTTGAGGGTGAACAGGAAGGTATGGCCGCTTTCCACGTCGCCACTGTCATCGGCATCGACATCGCCGTGGCTGCGCAGCAGGCCCTTGTACTGGATCACGCGCTCGCCCTGCTTGATCGGGGCCACGGAAAACACACCGTTGCCGTGGATGGCGGACTTGCGGGCTTGGATCTTCTTGGGCATCGGCAAGAGACGTTTGCAGCGAAAGGAACGTTGATTCTCGCCCATTCCGGGTGATTGCGAAAATCACCCCCATGCCCCAGCATGTCGCCCCGTCGGCCGCCCTCGGCCGCCGACCTGCAGCCGGCCCCAAGCGCCCGCTGAATGGCCGGGTTGGATGCCGGCGAATAAAAGCGTACAATTTCAGTCCGCTTTAAGAACCACTCGCATCCCATGTTGCGCGTCACCAAGCTCACCGATTACGCCACCGTCGTACTGACCGTGCTCGCCGCCCGTCCGGGCGAGGTGCTCAGTGCCACCGAGCTGGCCGAATTCACCGGTCTGGAGCCGCCCACCGTCAGCAAGGTGCTCAAGCCACTGGCCCAGGCCGGCCTGGTCGAAGGCCTGCGCGGCGTCCGCGGCGGCTACCGCCTGACCCGCCCATCGATCGAGATCTCGCTGTTTGAAGTGGTCGAAGCCATGGAAGGGCCGTTGGCCCTGACCGAGTGCAGCCACGACCACCACCAGTGCGGCATGGCGCCCAAGTGCGGCGCACGCAGCAGCTGGCGGCTGATCAACGACGTGGTCTCCGAGGCCCTGCGCGATGTCAGCCTGGCGCAGATCCTGCCCCCTCTTCCCCTTGTCGACGAAGAACAGCGCCGCACCATCGCTGTCGACGTCGTCTCCTGATCCGTAGGCAGCCCCCCATGGCCACCGAAACCATCGAAACCGTCGCCAGCGACGACACCCCCAACCGCGAGATCCACGAGCAGCTCGGCCGCAAGTATGCAGCCGGCTTCATCACGGACATCGAATCGGACTCCCTGCCGCCGGGCCTGGACGAGGACACCATCCGTGCCCTGTCGGCGAAGAAGGAAGAGCCGGAATGGATGACGCAGTGGCGCCTGGACGCCTACCGCCACTTCCTGACCATGCCGATGCCGAACTGGGCCAAGCTGCAGATCGCCCCGATCGACCTGCAGGCGCTCAGCTACTACTCCGCGCCGAAGGGCCCGAAGTACGCCTCGCTGGATGACGTGCCGAAGGAACTGCTGGACACCTACGACAAGCTGGGCGTGCCGCTGCACGAGCGCGCCAAGCTGGCCGGCGTGGCTGTCGATGCCGTGTTCGATTCAGTCTCCGTCGGTACCACCTTCCGCAAGGAGCTGGCCGAGAAGGGTGTGATCTTCTGCTCGATGTCCGAAGCCATCAAGGAACACCCGGAACTGGTGCGCCAGTACCTGGGCACCGTGGTGCCGGTCGGCGACAACTACTTCGCCGCGCTCAATTCGGCGGTGTTCTCCGATGGCAGCTTCGTGTTCATCCCCAAGGGCGTGCGCTGCCCGATGGAACTGAGCACCTACTTCCGCATCAACGCCGGCCACACCGGCCAGTTCGAGCGCACGCTGATCATCTGCGAAGAGAAGGCGTACGTGTCCTACCTGGAAGGCTGCACCGCGCCGATGCGCGACGAGAACCAGCTGCATGCGGCGGTGGTCGAGCTGGTGACGCTGGACGATGCCGAGATCAAGTACTCCACCGTGCAGAACTGGTACCCGGGTGATGAGAACGGCGTCGGCGGCATCTACAACTTCGTCACCAAGCGTGCCGAATGCCGTGGCGCGCGCAGCAAGGTCACCTGGACCCAGGTCGAGACCGGCTCGGCGATCACCTGGAAGTACCCGTCCTGCGTGCTGCTGGGCGACGATTCGGTGGGTGAGTTCCACTCGGTGGCGCTGACCCACCATCGCCAGCAGGCCGACACCGGCACCAAGATGATCCACGTCGGCAAGCGCACCAAGAGCAAGATCATCAGCAAGGGCATCAGCGCCGGCCGCGGCCAGAACACCTACCGCGGCCTGGTGAAGATCGACCGCAATGCCGACGGCGCGCGCAACTACACCCAGTGCGATTCGCTGCTGATCGGCAAGCAGTGCGGCGCCCACACCTTCCCCTACATCGAGGTGAAGAACCCGGGCGCGACCGTCGAGCACGAGGCCACCACCTCGAAGATCTCCGACGACCAGCTGTTCTACTGCCGCGCACGTGGCATCAGCCAGGAAGACGCGGTGTCGATGATCGTCGACGGCTTCTGCAAGCAGGTGTTCCGCGAACTGCCGATGGAGTTCGCGGTGGAAGCCAAGAAGCTGCTGGAAGTCTCGCTGGAAGGTTCGGTGGGCTGATCGCCCGCCCTGCCCTCGCACAACGCATTCTTTTTACCGGCGGGCCGCGGCCCGCACCACGGAAACCCCCACCATGCTGAAGATCGAAAACCTCCACGCCCGCATCGGCGACAAGGAAATCCTCAAGGGCCTGTCCCTGGAAGTGAAGCCCGGCCAGGTGCACGCCATCATGGGCCCCAACGGCGCCGGCAAGTCCACCCTGGGCAATGTCCTGGCTGGCCGCGACGGCTATGAGGTCACCGAAGGCAGCGTGCAGTTCGAAGGCGTCGACCTGCTCGACCAGGACCCGGAAGCGCGCGCCGCAGCCGGTCTGTTCCTGGCGTTCCAGTACCCGGTGGAAATCCCCGGCGTGAACAACACCTACTTCCTGCGCGCCGCGCTGAATGCACAGCGCAAGGCACGCGGCGAGGAAGAACTGGATTCCATGCAGTTCCTCAAGCTGGTTCGGCAGAAGCTGGCCGTGCTGCACCTGAAGGACGAACTGCTGCACCGTGGCGTCAACGAAGGCTTCTCCGGTGGCGAGAAGAAGCGCAACGAGATCTTCCAGCTGGCCGTGCTCGAGCCGAAGCTGGCGATCCTGGACGAAACCGATTCGGGCCTGGACATCGATGCGCTGAAGAGCGTGGCCGACGGCGTCAACGCGCTGCGCAGCGCGGACCGCTCGTTCCTGGTCATCACCCACTACCAGCGCCTGCTGGACTACATCAAGCCGGACGTGGTGCACGTGCTGGCCGATGGCCGCATCGTCAAGAGCGGTGGCCCGGAACTTGCGCTGGAACTGGAAGCGCACGGCTATGACTTCCTGAAGGACCGGGTCGTGCCCGAGGCGGCGGTCTGATGAGCGCCCTGCTCGACTCCATGGCCCAGGCCTTCTGCGGCAGCGATGCGCGCCGCGAAGTGCTCGACAGCGTGCTGCGCGACGGCCTGCCCGGCGCACGCAGCGAAAGCTGGAAGTACACCTCGCTGCGCCAGCTGGAGCGCCGCAGCTTCACGGCCGCGCCGTTGGCCCCGGCGCTGCTGGATGTCGCCGTGCTGGAGGACATCCCGGCACCGCGCCTGGTGTTCGTCAATGGCCGCCTCGACGACGCGCTGAGCGACGTGCAGGGCCTGCCGGCCGGCGTGCAGCTAGAAACGCTGTCTTCCGCGCTGGCCGCTGGCGAGGACGCCGTGCGCTTCCTCGGCCGCCGCTACGAGCGCAGTGACGACGTGTTCGCCCGCCTCAACGCCGCCCTCGCCGATGAAGGCGTGGTGCTGCGCGTGGACGACGGCGTGCAGGTCGAGGTGCCGCTGCAGCTGGTGTTCGCCAGCGTCGCCGGCGACACCGACCTGGCCTGGCATCACCGCCACCTGATCGAACTGCGTGCGGGCGCCAGCCTGGGCGTGGTCGAGCACCGCTTCAGCGTCGGTGACTCGGCGCACCTGGACAACACCGTGCTGCACGCCCACGTCGCCCGCGATGCGGTGCTCAAGCACGCCCGCGTGCAGGCGGGCAGCGCGCGCCAGACCAGCTTCCTGCGTACCGACGCGGTACTGGCCAAGGACGCGCAGTACCACCGCGTGGACCTGGAGCTGGGTGCCGCGCTCAGCCGCCATGAACTGAACGTGCGTCTGGAAGGCGACAACGCCCAGCTTACCGCCAATGGCGTGCTGCTCGGCACCGGCCGTCGCCACGTCGATACCCGCCTGGGCATCGACCACATCGCCCGCGACACCAGCGCCGAGCTGCAGTGGCGTGGCGTGGCCGCCAACCGCAGCCGCGTGGTGTTCCATGGCGGCATCCAGATCCGTGCCGGCGCCGATGGCACCGACGCCAACCTGTCCAACAAGAACCTGCTGCTGTCGGCCGACGCCGAGATCGATACCCAGCCGACGCTGGTGATCGACGCCGACGAAGTGAAGGCCGCACACGGTGCCACCGTCGGCCAGCTCGACGCCAACGCGTTGTTCTACCTGCGCTCGCGCGGCCTGCCGCAGGCCCAGGCGCAGGCGCTGCTGAGCGCCGCGTTCTGCCACGAACCGCTGAAGGTGCTGCCCGAAGCGCTGCGCGAGCAGCTGGCACGGCGCTTGGACAAGGCGCTGGCCGAGGCGGGCGTGGCATGAACCTGTCCACCCCGCGACCGATCGAAGCACCCGCCGACGCCCCCGACTGGGCGCGCGTACGCCTGGACTTCCCGCTGCTGATGCGCGAAGTGCACGGCAAGCCGCTGGTCTATTTCGACAACGCCAACACCGGCCAGAAGCCGGTGCAGGTGATCGGCGCGGTGGACGAGTTCTACCGCCGCTACAACGCCAACGTCAGCCGTGCCGTGCATGCGCTGGGCACCGAGGCCACCGACGCCTACGAGGGCGCGCGCAACAAGCTGGCCCGTTTCCTCAACGTGCGCAGCAATGATCTGGTGCTGTGCAGCGGCACCACCTTCGCGATCAATCTCGTTGCCTACTCCTGGGCGCTGCCGCGGCTGAAGGCCGGCGACGTGATCTTGGTGTCGCGCATGGAGCACCACGCCAACATCGTGCCGTGGCAGTTGGTCGCCCAGCGCACCGGCGCGACCATCCGCGTGGCCGAGATCACCCCCGACGGCGCGCTGGACCTGGACGCGCTGCGTGCGGCGATGACCCCCGAGGTCAAGCTGCTGGCCGTGGCCCATGTCTCCAACGTGCTCGGCACCATCAACCCGGTGCGCGAGATCTGCCGCGAAGCCCGCAAGCGCGGCATCATCACGGTGGTCGACGGCTCGCAGGCCGCACCGCACCGCAAGGTCGATGTCACCGCGATCGGTTGCGACTTCTACGCCATCACCGGCCACAAGATGTGCGGCCCGACCGGTACCGGCGCGCTGTGGGCGCGTCGCGAGCACCTGGATGCGATGCCGCCGTTCCTGGGCGGCGGCGAGATGATCAAGGAAGTCAGCTTCGACGGCACCGTGTTCAACGATGCCCCGCACAAGTTCGAAGCCGGCACCCCCAACATCGCCGGCTTCATCGGCCTCGGCGTGGCGGCCGACTATCTGCAGAACGTCGGCCTGGACCACGTGGAAGCGCGCGAAGCCGAGCTGCTGGCGCACTTCACCGAAGAGCTGCGCCGGGTCGATGGCCTGCGCATCATCGGCGAGGCACCGGAAAAGGCCGCGGTGGTGTCATTCCTGATCGACGGCGCACACGCGCACGACCTGGCTACACTGCTGGATCTGGAAGGTGTAGCCGTGCGCTCGGGCCAGCACTGTGCGCATCCGCTGCTGCAGTACTACGGCGTGGCGGCGACCTGCCGTGCGTCGTTGGCGTTCTACAACACGCATGAAGAGATCGAGCGGTTCATGACCGCGTTGACGAAGGTGCGGAAGTTGTTGGGGTGAGTTTCCAGCAGCAGCTGGGAGAGACGAGAACGCCGCGGAAGACCGCGGCGTTTTTGCTTCTAGCGACTTCCCAAATTGACCCGCTATATGACGGCCGTAAAAGGCGGCTTGCGGAGAAAAAATCACATATACCAACCAATGCAATTCCACACAGAACGCCCGCGAGGCGCGAACTTCCGTTATGCATCAGACGAGCAACGACAAGCCGCACCAACAAGGCTCGCCAGGCACCTGCCACCAACCCAATCGACTCATCCGCTACAAACTCAATTGAACGCCTTCCATTACACCCATCCGATCTACATCCACTGGAGCACTTGGGGATCTGGGAGCACCATCGCGATTCCAGCGAAACGTGCCGGTCACCCGCAAGAATTTTTTCTCCCCATCCTCAACCGAAGGGATCTCTCGAAAGGCACCTGGACTTGATTCTGGATAGGCCACCAATGAACTGAATGAGTCCCTTGCGTCCAGTTCATCACGCGAGGGAAAGAACAAGATCGCACCATTGACCTGATCCATCCATGCATGGAAAGAAACCAATCGCCCGTCAAATTTTTCTGGCTGAGACAACAGCGCAGACATCGTGGTCATGCACGTTTCAGCTCCCAACTCATTTCCACGAAATTTACAGGCGCTTGGAGTTCCCGCGGAGCCCACATCTTGACTGGATGAGGAACAAGCGCCAAGGATGAAAACTAGCGTAACGACTGCAAACCACCGGCGTCTGGGATCCATCATTTCACCTTAAAGAAGTAGTCTTCGGCCGCAATGTACGCGCCAGGGCTCGTTCTAGCATTGACCGCTCCATTCATGCCTCTGAAGTCGAATCCCATGACGGAACCGCTAGGAGTGGCCACATAGCTGTTAACACCTGCAGATCTTGCTCTCTCCAGATCACCGCGGTAGAGACTCCCCTCCCATCGACCACCGCAAAAACAGGATCCCTTCCAGTAGCTGAATGCTGTATTCACGGGATGTGTATGGGCAATGGCCACCCTGACACCTGGGCCTGCGTAGTTGTTCTGCCCTTGAACTACGCTACCCGCTCCAGCGCCCGCAGTGGCATCACCCAAAGCAAAGTTGACAGCTGTGTAAGACTGATCGGAAAGCTGCGCGATATCAGCCCCTACTTCCAAATTGGTTGCACTGGTTACAGGCCGCGCAACTTCCGCAAAGTATCTGGCAGATCTAGCCTCCGAACTTTGTCGATTAGGAATACTGTTCGCCCTGTCGATGTACGCTTGCGGATCCCTCTTGATTGCCGCCAACTGCCCGCGAGATAGACTTTTTCCGCCTGCATTCTCGGTCATTCTGCAGTCCCAGTCCTTCCCGCACGCTCGCCGTCCATCAGGGTCGATTAGGCTATATGGGTTTGCATTTGCATATCGATACCGGCCAAAAGCATTCACCGAGCTCTGGAAAGCCGAAACCGGATCAACGCTCAGGAACGATGAAGTTGTCGGATCATAGTACCGCTGCTGCATGTAGCTCAGACCTGTGCCCGAGTCCGTCACATGCCCGGTGTACCCAGGACCATCTTTCAACGGCCGATTGACCACGGCCCCATACGGTTCATACACCCTCCGCTCGATTACATTGCCGGTGGCATCGGTTATCGCCACCGGTGAGCCCAAGGCGTCGGTGTGGATGTATTCCACCACTTCCTGGGCCGCAGCCGGTGCAGCACCGGCCATAGTCGCCACCACAAGAAGCGCTGCGCGAATCAGTAGAGAAGTGACTCCATTCATGGCTCAGTCCCAGCTCAGTACACCGCGGGTGACGGGATGGTCGGCTGACCACGACGAGCAACCGCCTGCATTGCAGGCACGCACGCGATAGTTGCCTGCACAATACGCATTGCCGTTTGCACTCACATAGGCGTTGGGCCCCGTATACAGACGCTTGCCACCGCCACCACTCTCAAGCTGGTACTCGGTGGCGTCGGCCATTTGGCTCCACCCCACCGAGCACTGCACCTGGTAGGGCGCCTTGCGCGTGGTCAGCCATTCCGCCAGATAGAAATGGGGCGTCCCTGGCGGAAGTGCCACTGTTACCGTCACGATGCCTGAGTAAGGGCTGCACCCCACGAAGTTGCAGGCACGCACGCGATAGGCATAGCTGCCCTTGCCGCGGTCCGCGCCGAAGCTGTTAGCACCGCCGTTATGCACCACGGTCCAACCACCGCCGTTGGCGCTCTCCTCCAGGATGAAGCTTTCGCTGTTGGCCGGCACTGACCAGCTGAAGCTGTACTGCGGCACATTCACCAGGCCCGGCGCGCTGATCACCGGCTCGATCGTCGGCGCACCGATCACGGCAACCGCTGCAGATCCCGACCACGGCCCGCATCCAGCGCCGTTGCAGGCGGCCACGCGGTAGGCATAGTTCCCCACACCACGTGCGGGCGTTGCAAAGGACACCACATGTGCATCCATCAGCGTCACCCACCCACCGCCATTGGTGCTTTCCTGCAGCGTGTAGCGGTCAGCACCGCCAATTCCGTTCCAGCCGATGCCAATGCTGCCCGGTGCCGAACGGGCCGGCGCTGATACTCCCGGAACACTCGCAGGCGGGTAGACCACCGCCACCGCAGCGCTACCGCTGTAGCTGGTACACCCCACCGGATTACACGCGCGGACACGGTAGTTGAAGCTGCCTCCCGGTTTGCCGGTGAACCCCTTGGATTGGCCCACCGCATTGTGGACCTGGGTCCAGGCACCACCATTGGCACTCTCGTCGAGCTCAAAGCGCTCTGCACCGGCAGAGGCCGACCAACTGACGCTGTAGCTGCCGTTGAAGGCGGTTGCCGGTACGGTCAGCACAGGCACCGTAGCCGGCGGCAGTTCGACGGCAACCGAAGCGGTGTTGCTCCACTCACCACAGACCACGCGACAACCACGCACACGGAACTGATAGGTACCGGTAGCCAGACCGGTACTGGTGAACGCCTGCACCGCACCGTCGAAGATCGTGCTCCAAGTACCCGCTTGGGCACGCTGCAGCTCATAGCGGTTGGCGCCACCGGCCGGACTCCATGTCAAGTTAACGCTGCCTTGGGTGATGTAGCCTGGGGCGCTCAGCGCCGGAATGCTGGGTGCGGCCTCGCCGTGCACCTGCGCCACCAGACTGCCGGACAGGTACAGATAGTCTGTCTGCTTTCCCGTGCGCTCATTGCGCTGGAAACGCAGCACGCCGCCATTGTCATAGAACGAGTAGATGGCGCCCGACTCGCTGTTCCAGGCTTTCACCCGGCGTCCATGCGCGTCGTATAGATAGGCTTCCGTTGCCCCCACCGTACGCAGGCGGTTGCCGTAGTCGAAACCAAACGCCTGGCCATTGCGGATCGAAAGATTGCCCTGCACGTCATAGCCGAGACCGACAACGGTCGCGCTGTTACCAGTATCGACAACATTGACCAGACGATTGGTCGGATCGAAATAATGCGTGCGGTCCCGACTACCGACCTTGGCCCGGCGCAGGTTGTCCAGTGCGTCGTACTCATACAGCGCATTGCCAAAACCAGGTGCGGTAACCGAGCGCAGTCGATCCAGCCCGTCGTAGGCCATGTCACGATTGCCTGGCGCACCCGGCAAGCCATCAGAGATGGCCATCACGTTGCCACCCGCATCGTAGTCGTAGCTGTCATCGAGCACTGCGGCCGCAGCGGTTGCATCGCGACTTCGATCAGGAAGACCACGTGCATTCTGGGTCATCGTATGGACAACGCCATTGCCATAGACGAAGCGCGCCAAGGCACCATTGGCAAAATAGCTGGCCTCCTTCGCATAGCCCGCCACCGATGTGGCGCGGCCGAGTGCATCCGGGGCGTAGCTGGCGATACGCCCGCCCGGATACGTGTTGCTCGCAAGCGTGCCATTGCCATCGTAACCATAGGCGAAGTTCACCGTTCCCAGATCCAGATGCTGCAGCGTCTCGCTGCTGAGCAGACGACGATGGTTGTACTGGTAGCGATTGATGACGAGCGGACGGCCGGCATCGTTCTGCGTACTGATTTCTGCGGGCAGGCCGTCCGGCGTGTATGACCAGGTCTGGTTGCCGCGGCCATCGGGGAAGATCAACGCCAGCAGTCGATTGGCAGCGTCATAGCTGCGCTGAACCGCACGCCCGCTGTCAAGCGCCTCGGCGCGATTGCAGTCGCTGGCGTTGGTCAAACCCGTGCCAGCAGCCGACCACAGGACATTGCCGGCAGCATCGTAGTCCTGCACCGTCGCCCCGGTTTCCGGCTCGATGGTCTTGCACAGCTGCTGGTAACCGTCATAGACATAACGGCGGGTCAGCGCCTGGCTGCCGTCGGCGCTGCGACGGGTGATCGCCAGCGGCTTGCCGAGAACGTCGCGCTGGATCTCGGTCACGACCCCTTCTGGATGCTGCAGCGTCAGCGGCATCTCATAGGTGGGCTGGTCATAGGCCAGGTGCCGTGTTGTTGTCGACTGGCCGCGTGGATTGGTCACCTTCACCGACAGGTTGCCCACGAACTCGGAGCGAGTCACCAAGGCGCCAAGTTCGGACGACTGGCTGACCACGACCGGTCGACCCAGCGCATCGTACTGCGTGCTGGTGCCACCAAGCGACGCGTTGATGTCGGAAAGCGAGCGAACAGGATAGGACGCGAACACTGTTTTGCCACTGGTGTCGTAGCGGGTCACGACTGCGCTATCGAGAACGTTGTTTGCATTTTCAGTGACCAGCACCGGGCGGAACATGGCGTCCAGATAAGTGTCGGTCCGTCTACCGCCTTGGGTTCGGGAATGCTTCCATGCGCCAGCCGGCACGCCGAACTGCGCTCCGCCCAACCGCTGCAGGTCCATGGTCACCGCATTCCAACTCACGGTGTCGCCACCAGGGAACTGCTGGCTGCGTAGGCGCCCCATGCTGTCGTAGCTGAAACTGGTGGTCGCACCGATTTCATCGGTCAACGAGGTGATCCAACCGTTGTCGTCCACCACAACGTTGCGCGTCGCTCCATTGGGAGATTCAGCCGTGGCTGGCATCCGCAACTGCTGCGGCACACCGCGTTTCCAACCGGAAAGATGGCTGGTGTTGCCACGGCCGTCGGCGACCGACGCCACCGTACCGTCGGCTGCGTAGGTCACCTGCTGTGCCAGACGCCCGAAGGCATACGCCCGTATCGGCAACGCATTGGTCGTGTCGAACTCGGTGCGTGATTGCTCAACACCATTGACTACGCTACGCGCTGACTGACCGTTCACCCATAGTGCGAGGTTGTCATAGTAGGTGGTTGCGCTGGTGCGACTCTGCCCGGAGGAGTTGCCCTCGACGACAGTCACTTCGCGTGCAAAAGCGTCGAATGCCTGCACGGTGCGGGTGAACTGCACGCCATCCTGTTCCACGACAGTGGACTGGACAGGACGGTTGTAGTGCGCCTTGAGATCACTCGCCCCGTATTTGAAGTCCTTGCCGGCTTCCTTGGGAAATGGCGCCGAGTCCAGTTGGGCATCCGGGTAGTAATTGTTGCGATCAACGCGCACGACGGAGCCGCCCGAACGCGTCGTGGTCGACAGGAGAAGACCGTCGTTGTACGCCACCTCCTTGCCGAACTCATACACACGCACGACACCGTCAGGCAGCGTCTCGGTGGTGATCTTCGGCTCGGCCTGGCCCGGAGGAATGTCCGGACCGCCCAGATCGTTCGCGTAGGCCCCATTGAGATTGGTGTACTGATAGGTCCACTGCGCCGTGGGCATACCTGGACCACTGATGGTCTTGGCCACAAGCGACATTGCGTCACGATAGATCGGCGTGTAGTTCCAACCATCAGCAAACAGGTGATTGTCGCCGGAAGTCTGGCAATCCAGAGAGACGTTCTTGCGCCCGTGGCGGAACGGCCGGAACAGGAAGGTTCCCAAAGCACCCGAAGGATGCTGGACGGTCATGGATATCTCGCTCGGCACGATCTTGTTCATGCGAGAACAGGTTGCCGGATACTCCATGTACTCCCAGATGTTCTGCCCGATGTAGTCGGCATACTTATGTGTGACTGAAAGCGGCGGCAGGTTGTAGACCCACTGGGTTCCGTCCGGCAGCGTCACCGTCCGCAGGATATCGGCCTCGGTGTAGTCATAGATCCATGTACGCCCTGCTGTCGTGGCAGAAGCGATCAATCCCTTCGCGTTGTAGATCAGGCTGATCTCGCGACCATCGTTGGCTACCATGCGCAGCAGTCGGTCACCACTCCATTCAAAGCGCACCCAGTTGCCGAAGCGATCCACGATCTGCGATGGGTACAGGAACACACGCTTGCGATTCAGAAGCGCGTTGCTTTCCGGCCCGTACGGTTGCAGCGTCGCGCTGGTGTTCGCTCTGGCCACCATCCAGTCGAAGTAATACCTGGTGCCATCAGGTGCATGACCAAGAAATCCTTGCCCCGGCTGACCACTCTTCAACGCGCTCAAACAGCTGAACGTCCAGCCTCCCTTCGTGCTCCAAGGCGCAGGCTCGCCAAACTGCGGCTGCGGCTGGCGCGGGTCACCGTTGCCGCCGAGCACCGGCTCTCCGCCGCCCCCCGGCAGGGAAAGGCGCACGCCGTCCCAGAACGTATGCGTATTGAAGTTGACGATCTGCGTGTGCCGTCGATTCCAGACATCGAGCGCCGGCGGTGCGCCCACCGTCGAACAGCGCGCTGCCGGCGCCCAATAGCCGGCGGCAGCAGTTTCCGGCAGATCACCGTAGACACCTGACAACGATGGAATATCCAAGCCCCAATCGGAGAACGGGCTCTCGCTGCTGCCGTCACCAGCGCTGTAGGTTCGGCTCAGCGTCATCGGCAAGCTGCCATTGCCCGGGATCGAAATATCCGTGGCCTTGAAGCTGATCGAACCGTCATACAGGTTCACCTGCTCACCAAAGATCTCGCCCTTCAGCGGCTCGACAAGATCGCCATACTTCAAGCGCTTGTCATATTCCTGACGCCAAGTCGGCACGATCTGGGCGGAAGCGGTTACCGGCGCCATCACGCAGAGGGCCAGTGCTGTCAGAAGCAGGCCTTTGATGGCGTTTGCCGCGCGCGGATGAGCAATGAGCCGTGACTGCATGAAGATCCTCCCTGGATCGACCTTCCTTGAGAGCCCCGCCCACATCGCGCCACTGTCGATGCTCAGATCGGACGGTGCCCACTCCGGCAGACAACCACACGCTTGAAAACGGTGGGCGGGCACTGCTTCATTTATGAATGAAAAATGAAGATGATGTCAACAAGACGTATCCGACACACTTGGCAAAGCCAGCCGGATCAGCAACCTCCCCGCCTGCCCCCACGCCACCTAAAATGCCCCCCATGAGCACCCTGACCTTCCGCGCCGCCACGTCGGCCGACATCCCCGCCCTGATCACCCTGGTCACCTCGGCCTACCGTGGCGACGCCAGCCGCGTCGGCTGGACCACCGAAGCCGACCTGCTGGACGGCGCCCGCGTCGACGCCGCAGGCATCCAGGGCGACCTGGACCGCCCGCGCTCGACCATCCTGCTTGCCGAACGCGACGGCCAGCTTGTGGCCTGTGCCCACGTCGCCGACGTCGACGGCAAGGGCTACTTCGGCATGTTCTCGGTCGACCCGGCCCAGCAGGGCGGCGGCGTTGGCAAGCAGCTGATGGACGCCGCCGAAGCCCATGCCGCACGCGAATGGAACGTGCCGGTGATGCAGATGACGGTGATCGATGTGCGCGATGAACTGATCGCCTTCTATGAGCGCCGCGGTTACCAGCGCACCGGCATCAAGAAGCCGTTCCCGTATGGCGACGAACGCTTCGGCATTCCCAAGCGCGACGACCTGCGCTTCGAGATCCTGGAAAAGCCGCTGGCCGGAGCCACCGCGTGAGCGAGGCCTGGACCTTTGTCTGCGCTGGCGTCGAACTGCTGCCGGGCGAAATGAAGAGCGTGTTCGACGAAGTCACCGGTACGCCGATCGTAGTGTTCAACCTCGACGGCGAACTGTACGCGCTGGAAGACCAGTGCACGCATGAGGAATTCGAGCTGTCCTCGGGTGAGTTCAACACCGCCGAAGGCAGCGTCGAATGCGTGCTGCATGGTGCCCGCTTCGACGTGCGTGATGGCCGCGCCCTGTGTGCGCCGGCCTATACGGCGGTGCCGAAGTTTCCGGTGAAGCGCGAGCACGACGCGGTGTGGACGCGCGACGACCGCGATTGAAGCCAGGGGCATCCACCCATGGGGTGGATCTACTGGAACAGCCTGAGGGGCCTTTCAGGGACCCTGCGGGCCACCCGGAACCGGCTGCCCGTCCCGTACATGCGAATCATTATCGTTGATGTTATCCTACGTAACATCTTCGTAATGCCCCCCGCCTGCGCCATGGCTTCGTCCGCGCCCACCGCCACGCTGTGCCAGCTCGCCCGTCAGGGGTGGCCGCTGCTCGTGGCCGCGCTGCTGACGCTGCTGCTGGGCTGGTCGGCGCTGCACGAAGGACGCGGTGGCGGCCACGCCGCCAACGCCGGCTGGCAGGCGCATCTGCACGATATCGAGCAGGTCGCTCCGCTGCCGGCCCCTTCCGGCGACGAATGCCCTCATCACGCCGCCCCCGCCCCGGAACCTCCGGTGGATGGTGAAGGCGGCACGCCCTGCGCTGGCACTGCCCCGCCGCGTGCTGCGCTGGTGGCCCACATCCCGTTGTGGCACTCCGATGCCCTGCGCTGGCAGCTCCACGACCCCTCGCTGCGCCTGAATCCCGGCCACGCACCTCCGGCACCGCTCGCCATCTGAGGCGCCCTGCGGCCGTTGCCGTGCGCCTGATTGCGTTTCCGGCCAGCCGAGCACGGCCCGGCTCCATAGAACCCACCTCCTGCCTGTCGCCGCGCGCCCAGCCGTGCTGGCCGGCCCTCGCTCATTCCCCATCCAAGCCACCGCCAACCTGCCCATGACCCACATCAAGACCCGCAAGTACGCACCTCGCGTTTCGGTACTGGCCACCGCCACCCTCGCCGCCGGCTTTGCGCCGCTGGCGGCACAGGCGGCCGACGACGCCGGCGCCAGCAAGGCCACCGAACTGGACAAGGTCCAGGTGCGCGGCAGCTGGTTCAACCCGTCCTCGCCGAAGTTCACCGCCGCGCTGCTGGACACCCCGAAGTCGGTCTCGATCGTCTCGGAAAAGCTGATCGCCGAAACCGGTGCGACCAACCTGCAGGATGCGCTGCGCATGGTTCCGGGCATCACCTTCGGTGCCGGCGAAGGCGGCAACCCGACCGGTGACCGCCCCTTCATCCGCGGCTTCGACTCGCAGAGCAACATGTTCGTCGATGGCCTGCGCGACGTCGGTTCGCAGACCCGCGAAGTGTTCGACCTGGAGCAGGTGGAAGTGGTCAAGGGCCCGAGCTCGGCCTACGGCGGCCGTGACTCCGGTGGTGGCAGCCTCAACCTGGTCAGCAAGACCCCGAAGCTGAAGAACGAGACCAACGCCAGCATGGGCATCGGTACCGACAGCTATGCACGCGGTACCGTGGATGCCAACTACGTGCTGGGCGATGGCATCGCCGCACGCCTGAACCTGATGAAGCACGAGTCGGACATCGCCGGTCGTGACGCGGCCAACGTCAGCCGCTGGGGCATCGCGCCGTCGATCGCGTTCGGCCTGAACGGCCCGGCGCAGCTGATCGCCAGCCACTACCACATGCAGAGCGACGACCTGCCCGACGCAGGCGGCTTCCCGTACGGCAATCCGAACGGCGCACCGGTGTCGAAGTGGGTCGACGGCCGCCCGATGGTGCCCGACCGCAACAACTATTACGGTCTGGTGGACCGCGATTTCCAGCGCACCCGCGCCGACATCAGCACCATGGACGGCAGCTACGACTTCGGTGGCCACAAGCTGCGCAACATCGCGCGCCTGGGCAACACCAGCAACGATTACCTGTGGACCCAGCCGGACGACAGCCAGGGCAACCCGAACAACTACGGCACCTTGTGGCGCCGTACCAACAGCCGCGCCGTCGACGTCAAGAGCTTTGCCGACCAGCTGAGCCTGACCGGTGCGTTCCAGACCGGTGCGCTGAAGCACAGCTACAGCGCCGGCCTGGAATACAGCGATGAAAAGATGACCCGCGGCAGCTACCTGATGACCCCGGGCACCAGCAACCCGCTGACCAACAGCAGCAAGTGCCCGACCACCGGCGCCGCCACCGGCTACAACTGCACCAGCTTCGACAACCCGAACCCGAACGATCCGTGGGCGGCCACCCATGCGGTGTACCGCAGCGACAAGGCGCTGGACGTCGAGCAGCGCACCAAGACCACGTCCGCCTACCTGTTCGACACCATCGAACTGAACGCGCAGTGGATGATCAACGTCGGCCTGCGATACGACGACTTCTCCACCACCCTGACCACCCCGGTGGCCGGCAAGGCGCCGACCCGCGTGCGCAACGACAATGACTTCCTGAACTACCAGGCCGGCATCGTCTTCAAGCCGGCTGCCAACGGCAGCATCTACCTGTCCTACGGCACCTCCTCCACCCCGCCGGGCATGGACGGTGGCGACGGTTCCGATGGCCTCAGCGCCACCGTGGCCGACCTCAAGCCGCAGGACACCAAGAACCTCGAACTGGGCACCAAGTGGGACCTGTTCGACAACCGCCTGAACCTGACCGCGGCGATCTTCCACACCGTGATGGACAACGCGCGCGTGACCGTGGACAACGGCACCAGCCAGAACGCCGGCAAGAAGGAAATCAACGGCCTGGAACTGGGCTTCACCGGCCAGCTGACCGATGCCTGGAGCCTGTACGGCGGCTACACCTACCTGGATTCGGAACTGAAGGACAACGGCTTCGTCTGCGCCGTGTCCGGCCGTACCTGCCCGTCCAACGTCTACGTGCCCTCGCCCTACAACGGCAACGTGTTCCCGAACACCGCCAAGCACAGCGCCACGCTGTGGACCACCTACCGCTTCCCGTTCGGCCTGACCGTCGGCGCCGGCGCCAACTACTCCGACAAGCAGTACGGTGACGTGGCCAACACCAAGTGGATCCCCAGCTACACCCGCTTCGATGCGATGGCCAGCTACGCGATCCAGGACAACATCAGCCTGCAGTTGAACGTGCAGAACCTGACCGACAAGACCTACTTCACCAAGGCCTATGCGTCGCACTACGCGAGCATCGCCCCGGGCCGTTCGGCCACCCTGGCACTGAACGTGACGTTCTGATGTAACCCGCAGCACCCACACGGCGGCAGGATCTCCTGCCGCCGTTTTTGTTTCCGGCGATACTCCGCGCATGGCTTCCAACACCCCGTTTGATTCCGACGTCCTGGCAGACCTCCTGCTGCACGACCCGCAGGCCGCCTTCGCGCGCGTGCGCGATGCGGCACAGGCCGGACAGGTCGAGGCGCAGCTGCTGCTGGCGCAGATGCACATGGAAGGCAAAGGCACGCCGGAAGACGCTGCTGCGGCCCTGCTCTGGTACGAGACCGCAGCCAACAACGGCGCGCCGATGGCGATGAACATGCTCGGCCGCTGCCACGAGCTGGGCCAGGGCACCCCCGCCAATCCTTCGCTTGCCGCGGTCTGGTACCGGCGCGCGGCCGACACCGGTCTGGACTGGGGCCTGTACAACCTGGCCAACCTGCTGGCCACCGGCCGTGGCGTGCCGCAGGACCGCGCACAGGCGCTCGCGCTGTATACCCGCGCGGCGCATCTGGGCCACGCCAAGTCGATGAACCTGCTGGCCCGACACTTGGAAGATGGACTGGACACCGGACGCGATCCGCAGGCCGCGCTGGCCTGGTATCGACGCGCGGCCGAGGCCGGCGATTTCCGCGGCCAGGCCAACTACGCCTCCATCCTGCTGCAGGCCGGTGAAATCGAACAGGCCGTGCATTGGCTGCGGCTGGCGCTGCAGCACGGCAGCCCCGCCTTCATGGCGCATATCGTGCCCGAGCTGGCCGCCTCACCCCACCCGCAGGTGCGCGCCCTGGTCGCACCATCCGCTTGCTGAGGACTTCCGCATGCTGCTGCACATCCCCGACATCCTTCCTGCCGAACAGGTCGCTGATATCCGCCGCAGGCTCGATGCGGCCGACTGGACCGATGGCCGCGAGACCGTCGGCCACCTCGGCGCGCAGGCCAAGCAAAACCAGCAGCTGCCGGAAGCTTCGCCGCTGCGCCGCGAACTGGGCGAAACCATTCTTGTCGCGCTGGCCCGGCACCCGCTGTTCTTCAGCGCCGCGCTGCCGTTGAAGTACCTGCCACCGCGCTTCAACCGCTACAGCGGCGGCGGCACCTACGGCTTCCACGTCGATGGCGCGGTGATGAACCTGGCCAACGGCGAGCAGCTGCGCTCGGACATCTCCTGCACGCTGTTCCTGTCCGACCCGGACGAGTACGACGGCGGCGAACTGATCATCAGCGACACCTACGGCGAGCATGAAGTGAAACTGCCGGCCGGTGATCTGATCGTGTACCCCTCCAGCAGCCTGCACAAGGTCAACCCGGTCACCCGCGGCGCGCGCGTGGCCTCGTTCTTCTGGGTGCAGAGCATGATCCGCGACGATGTGCAGCGGCGCCTGCTGTGGGAGATGGACACCTCCATCGAACGCCTGCGACAGACCGATGGCGATGCTGACGCGGTGCTGCAGCTGACCGGCGTGTACCACAACCTGCTGCGACGCTGGAGCGAGGTCTGAGCCGATCAGGCCACCCCTTGCGACAATTTGGCAATAATTCTCATTTGCAACGGCTAACGGGTCTCATTACAATCACGCCCCGTTGACGCCGGATGTTCCGGCCAGCCAGGGATTTCCGCTTGCGTCGCCCGTTCCGCCCCCGCCCGCTTCGGCTTGTACAGCTCGGCACCGCCATGCGCGGCCGTCGGCCTGCGCTGGCCAGCCTGCTGGCGTGGGTGGCGATGTTGACGCTGTTGCTGGGCACCCTGCCGCTGCTGCCCGTGGCCCATGCGGCTGCAACCCAGGCGCTGCAGCAGCCGCTGGAAGAGCGCGGCGGCGAAGGCCCCCTGCAGGAAGAAGCACCGGCCAAGCTGCGGCGCTGCGCTTCTGCACCGGCCAAGTCCTCTGACAAGCCGGTGCCGCCGCTGCTGCTGGCCAGCCACTGGCTGCGTACCGAACTTGATCTGGTTCCCTCCGCGTCGGCTCCGTCCGGCGCGCGTCCGCACTGGCCGTTGGCCGCACCAGACATGCCCTGGGCCGATGCGCCCGGGCGTCGCCAGCAACGCGGCCAGGCGCCGCCGCTCGCCTGATCCACGGCACGCTGTGACCGCCTGCGCGGTTGCATCGGCTCGCCGCTGCCTGCTTCACCTCTGCCGCCCCTGACCGGGCCCTCCCTGCCCCTGTCGTGCGCGCTCCGCGCCCGGCATCGCGCTGTCCTGCATCCTTCGAGGTATCTGCCATGGCCCAGCGCCATCGTGTCCGTTCGTCCCTGTCCCGCCACCTGCTGACCAGCGCCGTGCTGGCCGCCGTCGCGGCTCCCGCCTACGCCAGTGGTGCCGCCAGCGGCGCACCGCAGACCCTGGACAAGGTGGTGGTGACCGCCGCTGGCTTCGAGCAGAAAGTGGTCGATGCACCGGCCAGCATCAGCGTGGTCAGCCGCGAAGAGCTGAGCAAGCGCCCCTACACCAGCCTGGTTGACGCGTTGCGCGACGTTGAGGGCATCGACGTCGGCCTGGAAGCCACCGACAAGAACGGCCGCGCCACCATCTCCATGCGCGGCCTGCCGTCCGAGTACACCCTGGTGCTGATCGACGGCCGCCGCCAGAGCAATGCCGGCCAGCTGTATCCGAACAACTTCGGCGGTGGCCAGTTCGCCTACCTGCCGCCGCTGGATGCGATCGAGCGCATCGAAGTGGTGCGTGGCCCGATGTCCACGCTGTACGGCTCGGATGCAATGGGCGGCGTCATCAACATCATCACCCGCCGCAACCAGGACAGCTGGCACGGCGCAGTCACCCAGGGCTTCACCGTGCAGCAGGACGATCAGTTCGGCGATGCGCGCAGCACCGACCTGTACCTGAGCGGGCCACTGGTCAAGGATCGCCTCGGCCTGGCCGTGCGCGGCAGCTATTACGACGCCAAGGCATCCAATCCCGAATGGGATGCACTGACCCTGCCCGACGGCACGCTGTGGGAGCGCAGCATCGGTTTCGGCGGCGGCGGCAAGTCGGTGGCCAACACCAACTGGAACACCGGCGTGCGCCTGAACTTCCACGTCAACGACGACCACGAACTGTGGCTGGACTACGACGTCTCACGCCAGAAGTACGACAACAGCGAGGGCCAGACCGGCACGCTGGACAGCCTGGCCAGCCTGTGGCGCGTGGGCAACGCGGTGATTCCGAACCCGAATGGCAACGGCACCGTCACCCGCCGCGTGGTGCAGCCGCGCGTGGGCTACACCGCCTACCAGCGCTATGAGCGCGACCAGCTGTCGCTGACCCATCAGGGCCGCTACAGCTTCGGTACCTGGCAGACCTCACTGACCCACAGCAAGAGCAACAACCTCGGCCGCTCGCTGCCGCTGACGCTGGACGAGCGCGCCGGCCTGCAGACCCTGTGGAACGACGTCTGCCGCCGCACCGGCGCCGCCAGCAACTGTGCCGCCGGCCGCAACAACGCGCTGGGTGCACTCAACGCCAGCGAACAGGCACGCCTGCAGGCATTCCTGCCGCGTCCGCTGCGCACCATGGAGCTGGAAGGCTACGTGCTGGACACCATGCTCGACCTGGACTTCGACGCACACAAGCTGACCGTGGGCGGCCAGTACAACGACACCGACATGGTGGACGGCGTGTTCGGCATGGACGGTGCCGGCTATCGCAGCAACACCAGGCAGAAGCACCGCATGTGGGCGTTGTTCGCCGAGGACAACTGGTCGCTGACCGAGACCCTGACCGCCACCTTCGGCCTGCGCTACGACGACCACAACATCTTCGGCAGCCACCTCAGCCCGCGCGGCTACCTGGTCTGGAATGCCACCGATGCGTGGACCTTCAAGGGCGGCGTCAGCACCGGCTACAAGACCCCGCGTCCAGACCAGTTGTTCCCCGGCATCACCGGCTTCGGTGGCCAGGGTGTGCTGCCGCTGGTGGGTTCGCCCAACCTGAAGCCGGAAACCAGCACCAACTACGAGCTGGCCGCGTACTACGAGGGCCAGCGCTGGGGCTTCAACGTCACCGGTTTCATCAACAAGTTCGAAGACAAGATCGCCAGCGGCGGCACGTTCCCCAACTGCGAGGTGGCACCTGCAGGCAGTGGCTACTGCGTGGACATCGGCCCGGGCTGGGCCTCGCTGGGCTACAGCACCTTCACCCAGAGCGTGAACATCGACAAGGCCGAAACACGTGGCGCGGAACTGGCCGGCCACGTCGACCTGCTGGACAACCTGCAGCTGCGCGGCAACTACACCTGGACCAGGAGCGAGCAGACCGCCGGTTCCGGCAAGGGCCTGCCGATCACCGGCACCATGCCGGCCAAGCACATGGCCAACGCCAGCCTCAACTGGCAGCTCAACGATGCCATCAGCCTGTCGTTGATCGGCGAAGGCCGCTACGACCGCTACCGCGACACGATCCTCGATGCCGCCGGTGCCAGCCACACCCGCTACTACGAGGACTACACGATCTTCCACCTCGGTGGCAGCTGGAAGGCCACGCAGTGGCTGACGTTCAACGCGCGGGTCAACAACCTGTTCGACAAGAACTTCGTCTCGCAGTCGTGCCTGCTGACCAGCCCCAGCGAATACAACTGCGTGGACGACTACGCCACCAAGGACCAGCGCCGCAGCTACTGGATCTCGCTCAACGCGAAGTTCTGAGGCCGCGACCGGTAGTGCCGGCCTTGGTGGGTGCCTACCTTGGTCGGCACCGCTCCATCCACGCATGGCGTGGATCTACTGCCCATACCGAACTTGGTCGGCGTTTCATCCACGCATGGCGTGGATCTACCGGTCCGCACTACCCCTTCAGAGATACACAACGACATCTAATTGCGAGCAATTCTCATCAATGATGTAATGGCCAGTATTCATCCGTCCCGAACCGTGCCGTGAGCCGTCCCGCATCTTCCACCGTGCAGCAGCAGAGCCGCGGCTTCTGGCTGCGTACCCTGCACCAGTGGCACTGGATCAGCTCGGCGGTCTGCCTGATCGGCATGCTGCTGTTCGCGGTGACCGGGCTCACGCTGAACCATGCGGCGAAGATCGAAGCCAAGCCAGAAGTGCAGAACCAGCATCTGGAACTGCCGGCCGACGTGCGCGGCCAGCTCGGCACACGCGAGGACGGCAACGCGCCGATCCCGCGCCCGGCCCGGCAATGGCTGGACGAGCAGCTGGGCATTTCCATCGGCGGCCGACCCGCCGAATGGTCAGCCGAGGAAATCTACCTGTCGCTGCCACGCCCCGGCGGCGACGCCTGGCTGAGCATCGACCGCGAAACCGGCGCAGTCGAGTACGAATCGACCTCGCGCGGCGCGGTGTCCTACCTCAACGACCTGCACAAGGGCCGCAATGCCGGCCCCGCGTGGGGCTGGTTCCTGGACGTGTTCGCCGTGGCCTGCCTGGTGTTCTGCATCACCGGTCTGTTCCTGCTGCACCTGCATGCGCGGCAGCGACGCATGACCTGGCCGCTGGTCGGCCTGGGCCTGATGATTCCGCTGCTGATCGCCCTGCTGCTGATCCACTGAACTTCCACCGTGATTTCCATCCGTTTCTCCGGAGCCGCCCCATGCGCGTCACCCTGACCATCGCCCTCAGCGGCCTGCTGGCCACCTCGCCGGCCTACGCCACCACCCTCGACATCAACGTCGAAGTGCCCAAGCTCAACGTGGCCGAGTACCACCGCCCGTATGTGGCGGTGTGGCTGGAAGGCGCCGACCAGAAGGTCGCCGCCAACCTGTCGGTCTGGTACCAGCAGACCAGCAACAGCGAAGGTCATGGCACCAAGTGGCTGCCCGACCTGCGCCAGTGGTGGCGCAAGAGCGGCCGCACCCTGCAGGTGCCGGTGGATGGCGTGACCGGCCCGACCCGCCCCGCCGGCAAGCACGCGCTGTCGTTCAACGACAAGCAGCCTGCGCTGAAACAGCTGGCCCCGGGCAACTACACCCTGGTGGTGGAAGCGGTGCGCGAAGTCGGCGGCCGTGAACTGCTGAAGATCCCCTTCACCTGGCCGGCCACCGCCGCACAGAACGGCCGCGCGCAGGGCGCCACCGAACTGGGCCAGGTCACCCTCGCCGTCAAGCCTTGATCAAGCGGGGTCGGATCCCTTCCGCAGGAAGGGCTCTGACCCCATCGCCATATCCTCGGGGTCAGAGCCCTTTCCTTTGGAAAGGGATCCGACCCCTTCCAACTGGAGTCTTCCGCATGAAGCGCACGCTCGTCCTCGCCGCCGCTCTGGCCGCTGCCCTTCCCTTCTCTGCCCTGGCCCACAAGGCCTGGCTGCTGCCCTCGCAGACCGTGATCGCCGGCAATGCGCCGTGGATCACCGTCGATGGTGCGGTCTCCAATGACCTGTTCTATTTCAACCACGTGCCGCTGCGCCTGGAATCGGTGGTGATCACCGCCCCGGACGGCAGCACCGTGCAGGCGCAGAACGCGGCCACCGGCAAGTACCGCAGCGTGTTCGACGTCGAGCTGAAGCAGCAGGGCACCTACCGCATCGCCTCGGTCAACGACGGCCTGTCGGCCACCTATGAACTGAATGGCGAGCGCAAGCGCTGGCGCGGCACCGCCACCACCTTCGGCGAACTGCCCAAGGATGCGAAGAAGCTGGAAGTGAGCCAGTCGGTCGGCCGCGTGGAGACCTTCGTCACCAACGGCGCGCCGAACGACACCGCGCTGAAGCCGACCAACCGCGGCATCGAGCTGGTGGCCGTTGGTCACCCGAACGACCTGTTCGCCGGCGAAGAAGCGACCTTCCGCGTACTGGTCGACGGCAAGCCGACTGCGGGCCTGGAGTTCGAGATCGTGCGCGGTGGCACCCGCTACCGCAATGCGCAGGACGAGCAGAAACTGACCAGCGACGCCAAAGGCGAGATCAAGGTGACCTGGCCGGAAGCCGGCATGTACTGGCTGGAAACCGGCACCGAGGACAAGAAGACCTCGGTCAAGCAGGCTGCCAAGCGCCGCCTCAGCTACGTTGCCACGCTGGAAGTACTGCCGCAGTAAACGCATCGCTGCGATGCCCGGCGCACCCGGGTATCGCAGCCTGCTACGCATGCCCATGACCTCTACCGCACTCGACATCGCCCGGCTGGGTGGCACCACCATGGGCACCACCTGGAGCGTGTCACTGGTGGCACCGCGTCAGCGCGACCTGCATCCGCTGCATGCGGGCATCCAGGCCCGCCTGGATGAAGTGGTCGCGCAGATGAGCACCTGGGAAGCGGGTTCCGACCTGAGCCGCTACAACCGCGCCGACGCGGGTCACTACTGCGTGCTGCCGGCCGAGACCCGCCACGTCCTGGCCTGCGCACAGGCCATCGCCGCCGCCAGCGACGGCGCCTTCGATCCCACCCTCGGCCCACTGGTGGCGCTGTGGGGCTTCGGTGCGCATGCCGGTGAACGACGTGCACCCGATGCCGTCACGCTGCAGGCAACCCGCGCACGCTGCGGCTGGCAGCGCCTGCACTGGCAGGACGATGCGCTGCTGCAACCCGGTGGCCTGGAGCTGGATCTGTCGGCGATCGCCAAGGGCTTTGGTGTCGACCACGTCGCCGTCTGGCTGCGCAGCCAGGGTGTCGATGCTGCACTGATTGAAGTCGGTGGCGAGCTGGCGGGCTACGGCCGCAAGCCTGACGGCCAGCCGTGGCGCGTGCTGGTGGAGTCGGCGCCGGAAGAAGATGCCCACACCGATACGCCACCGCGTGTACTCGCGCTGGAAGGGAAGGCAGTGGCCACCTCCGGCGATCGCTGGCACCAGTATCAGGACGATGGCGTTGCCTACAGCCACAGCCTCGATCCGCGCAGCGGCACACCGGTGCGACAGGTCGCAGCCGCCGTCACCGTGGTCGCCGACGACGCGATGCACGCTGACGCCTGGGCCACCGCACTGACCGTGCTCGGTCGCGACGCGGGCATCGCGCTGGCAGCGCGCGAAGGGCTGGCCGCACGCTTCCTGGAGCGCGCCGCCGATGGCCCGCGCGAAACCCTCAGCAGTGCCTTCCAGCGACTGCTGGATGAGCAGGCCACATGAGCACTCGTTTCTCGCGCGCAACCCTTGGCAACGTCGCAGTGCTGGTCCTGCTGGCAGTGATCGGCTTCGCCCTGCTGCGCCTGCACCTTGGCGAAGCGTGGTGGCAGGGTGCGCCGCCGTCGCGGCAGTGGGGTATCGCACTGGCCGCCACCGCGCTGTATTCACTGGCGTGCACCGTGGTGTGGTGGCGCAGCCGTCCACGCGATGACACGACCGAAGGCGGCGACCAACCGATGCTGCTGGTCTGGTCCAGCCAGACCGGCTTCGCCCGCGAACTGGCCGAGCGCAGTGCGCAGGCCCTGCGCTTGGCCGGCGTGCCGGTGCGCCTGCGTGGCCTGCACGAAGTGGATGCGCCCCTGCTTGCGGGCAGCGCGCGTGCACTGTTCATCGTCAGCACCACCGGCGAAGGCGATGCACCCGACCACGCCCTGCCCTTCCTGCGCCAGGTGATGACAACGCCGCCGCCCCTGGGCCACCTGCAGTACGGCGTGCTCGCGCTGGGTGATCGCAGCTACGGCCACTTCTGCGCGTTCGGTCACCAGCTGCACGACTGGCTGCGCCAGCACGGCGCGCATCCGCTGTTCGATGCCATTGAAGTCGACAACGCCGATCCGGCCGCGCTGCGCCACTGGCAGCAGCTGCTCGGCCAGCTCGGCGGCGGCGCCAGCGAACTGCCCGATTGGACACCGGCCCAGTACCAGCCGTGGACGCTGCTGCAGCGCATCCACCTCAATCCCGGCAGCATTGGTGGTCCTGTCTACTGGCTGCGCCTGCAGCCACCGACCGACAGCAGCGCGCACTGGCAGGCGGGCGACATCGCCGAGGTCGGACCCCAGCACGCCGATCAGAGCACGCGCGACTGGCTGCAGGCGCAGGGCTTCGATGCCAACACTTTGTTGGACGACGGGAATACGCTGCTCGCCCGCGTTGCACGCTCGCATCTGCCCTCCTTGGTTGCTGCGGGCGATCTGCCTGGCTTGTTGGCGGCACTGCAGCCACTGCCGCATCGCGAATATTCCATCGCCTCGGTGATGGACGAAGGCGCGGTGGAGCTTCTGCTGCGCCGTCAGCTGCGTGCCGATGGCACACCGGGCGTCGGCAGTGGCTGGCTGTGCGACCACGCCGTCGTCGGCGAGCCGGTGCAGATGCGCCTGCGCCGCAACGAGAATTTCCACGGCGTCGCCATCGATGTTCCGCTGCTGCTGATCGGCAACGGCACCGGTATCGCCGGCCTGCGTGCACACCTGCACGAGCGCGCACGTGTTGGCGGCGGTCGCACATGGTTGTTGTTCGGCGAACGCTCGGCCGCGCATGATTTCCACTTCGGCGATGAGCTGCAGGCGATGCTCGCCAACGGCACGCTGACCCGCCTGGATACGGTATTCAGCCGTGATGGCGGCGCGCATCGGTATGTGCAGGATCGCCTGCTGGCCGAAGCGGCCACGCTGCGGCAGTGGGTCGATGAAGGCGCGACGATCCTGGTCTGCGGCAGCCTGCAGGGCATGGCCCCGGCAGTGGATGCGGTGATCGAGCAGGTGCTCGGTGCCGACGGCAAGGAAGCGCTGCTGCTGGCCGGTCGTTACCGGCGCGACGTGTATTGAGCGAACCATCGGGGTCGGATCCCTTTCCGCAGGAAAGGGCTCTGACCCCAACCGCAGCCGAGCATGGGCTCGGCTCTACACAACCGCATCCACGCCATGCGTGGATGATTGCCTCCGGGCGCAGACGATGGCTCAGCCGCCCGCGGCGCTCACCCGTATCGCCAGCAACTCCCCGCCGCCCTGCAGCGCATGCCGCTGACGTTCACCGGCGGCCAACCACGCGGTATCGCCGCCCTGCATCGCAGGCAATCCACTGTCCGCACCAAACGTGGCCTGCCCACCCAACAGGTGCAGGGCCCACGCCACACCCGGCTCGCAGAAGAAGAACATCGGCCCGACCAGCGGCCGGTGCAGCAGCTCGGCCTGCAGCAGCTCGCGCTTCCACATCAGGTTGAAATCGTGGGTGGTGCCGTCGACCAGCTCGCCGTGCAACGCGGCTTCGCCGGCAAAACGCACGCGCCCATGCGGTGGCAGCACCTCGGCGACGCGGCCGTCCTCGAAACGCAGGCGCACGCCATTGCCCTGCAACAACACCAGTTCGCGCTCGACACCGGGGAACGCGGAAAACGCGGCGTCCTGTTCGATTTCGGCCACTGACAGGCGCAATGCCCAGTCATCGCCCTGCGCTGGCAACCGCAGGATCTCGCGGGTCCAGCCGAGGCCGTTGCGCCAGCGTTCGCGGCGGTAATCCAGGCTGGAAATCACCTGGCTCGGGGTCTGCAGCAGGGAGTCGATGTTCATGCGCGCATTGCATCATGCCGCGCGCCACAGCGCATCACCGCGTTGCAAGACCCGCGGACGTACCGCAATCGCCACCCAGCAGCTGCGAGTGCTTGAGCCAGTCCTGGTCGGGGTAGTACGCGAACACCATCGTGCCGCCTCGCAGCGCATCGATCAGCGGCTTGGCCACCGACAACCGCACCGCCGGGCAGCCGAGACTGCGCCCCAACCGCCCCTGCAACTGTGCGGTGGAGGGATTCACATACGGCGCCCCGTGGATGACGATGGCGCGCTCGCGTGCACGATCGTTGAAACCCGGCTCCAACCCTGCCAGGCGCAGCGAATAGCCGTTGCCGCCCATGTAGGTTTCCTGCGCGGTGAACGCGCCGAGACTGGACATGAAGCTGCCATCGCGGTTGGAAAAATGCTCGGTGCGGTTTTCGCCGCTGTTGCGGCCGTGCGCCACCCATTCCTCGAACAACAACCGCTGGCGAGCCAGGTCGAAGACCCACATCCGCGGCTCGGTGGACGGCCGCGAGTAGTCGATCACGCTCAGGCGCTCACCGCTGACACCCAGTTCCGGCCGCTGCAGCGCGCAGCGCATGGCGTGGGCGGCCAACTGCAGCACCCGGCGGTCAGCCTTGGGCGCGCTGCGGGCCAGCTGCGCAGCGAGATCATCGGCGCTGATCGCGGCAACAGGCGTCTGTGCCCCGGCCGGGGCGCTGGCAGTGGTCGCCAGCAGGCCAAGGGCGGCCAGCCGGCACAGGCGGAAAGCAGACATGGGCACGTAGGGAGGGCTCAGGATCCCTTGAGGGTGGACGCTGGCGGCTCCGATTCCAAGACCGGCTGCATTCCCGATTCAGCCGCGCTTGGGCGCACCGCCGGCAGCGAGGTCACCAGCAGGGTCGTGCCCGGCACCAGCACCTGGTACAGCTGGCGGGCGAAATCGGCCGGCAGGGCCATCGGCAACGACGGCGTGGCCAGCAGGTCCGGCGTGGCCTGGGCGCGGTCCTGGCCCAGCAGCGGATAGGCCGTCCACTGGTGCAGGCGCTGCTGCGCATCAAGCGGGCTGGGGGTATCGCTGTAGCCCTGGCCCATCACGAACAGGGTGGTGCCCTGGAACGCCGGCAGCGCGTCGGCCTTCAACGGCGACTCACCGATCATCACGCCATCGCGCAGTACGTACAGGCGCTGGTCGTGCAGGCTGACCAGGATGCCGACCTGCCCGCTGGGGGCGGCCGCATCATCCCACCACGCCTTGTCCGGGGCGCCGGCCTCGCCTTCCGGCAGGGCCTGTCCGCGCGCATTCACCGGCGCCAGCACCGCCGGATAGGCCAGCGTCATCGGCGCGCTCTTGGCATCGGCCACGACCACCGTATCGCCGCGCTTGGTTTCGCTGAACAGCTTCTGCGCGAAGGCCTGCGGCAGGCGCACGCAGCCATGCGAGGCCGGGTGCCCGGGCAGGCTGCCGCCGTGAAGGGCGATGCCGTCCCAGGTCAGCCGCTGCATGTACGGCATGGGTGCGCTGTTGTAGAGGTTGGAGCGGTGGTCCTTGTCCTTCTGCAGGATGGTGAACACACCGGTCGGCGTCTCATGGCCGGTCTTGCCCGAGCTGATCGTGGTCAGGCCGATGGCGATGCCGTTGCGGTACACGTAGGCGCGTTGCTCATCCAGGCTCACCACCAGCACGATCGGCCCGGCCGGCGAAACTTCCGGATGCCACAGGTACTCGCCGGGCTTGAGGTCGGTCGGCCCGCGCACGTCGGACGTCGTCGCCGCGACCGGCTTGGAGGGTGCGGCCGCGTGCGCGGCGCAGGGCAGTGCCAGCGCGGCGGCGAGCATCAGGGTCAAACGGTGCAGGTGCATCCAGCCGATTCCATTCCATGCGAAGGCCTCACCGTACACCATGCGCGCGTGGTGGCTGCGCCAAAAGAAATTGCCCGGCGACACAGCCATGTGTCGTACCGGGCAATCGTCACGTCCCTGTCGGCCTGCTGCCACCCCCTCGCATCCTGCGAAGCGGGGGCGGCGTTGCATCCTGCACGCGGCCGCGTCTGTCCTGTTTGTATCTCAGCCCCTTCCACAGGTCTGTGATGCCACCATCCTGGTGATTGGTGCCGCATCCCTGCGACGGTCGGTGGTTACGGGCATCCTGTCCGTAGCCAATGGACCTGCATCCTGCCGGTCCCGACGTTTCCTGTTGTCAGCGCCTGGGTACGGTTCGCACCGGTACCGATCCGGGTACCGGATCCGCAGGCAACATCGTGTTGCCAACGGTGATCCGCCGTCGATTCCGTTCGACGATCGATGTCCCTATCCCCTTCACCTGCGTCAGGTCCTCGACGCGGTGAAACGGGCCGTGTCTGCGCCGGTGCTCGACGATTGCCGCGGCCTTGGTGGCCCCGACCATCGTCAATCCCTGCTGCAGCGCCTGGGCATCGGCCCGGTTGATGTCGATCGGCTCGGCAGCTTGCGCCGCCGCGATCCACATTCCCAGTACCAGCGCCCTAAACACGACAAACCAAGGCACGACGTGTATCTCCTTGTGGTTCTGACCGTCCCGACCGGCAATCCCGTCGGTCGAAACAGTGTCCGTCACCACATGCACACAGCGTATCGGGTTCACGGATTTCTAAAAGCCAGCCAAATACCCGACGTGATGTAGGGAAAACCCTACCCTTGGCCGAGGCGTAGAATGGGCAGATCAGCCATGCAACCGGAGTTTCAGATGGACAGCGCCAAGCTCGGCCAATTCGTCAATGACAAGTGGGACAGCGAAATCGTCCCGCAGTTGGTCGACTACATCCGCATTCCCAACAAGTCGCCGATGTTCGACGCCAATTGGGTGCAGAACGGCTACATGGAGCAGGCGGTCACCCTGATGGAAACCTGGGCCAAGGCGCAGGAACTGCCCGGCCTGAAGGTCGAGGTGGTGCGCCTAGAAGGTCGTACCCCGCTGATTCTGCTGGAAATTCCGGCTACCGGCGCCGAAACCGGCGACGACACCATCCTGCTCTACGGCCACCTGGACAAGCAGCCGGAGATGACCGGCTGGGACGACGACCTTGGCCCGTGGACCCCGGTCCTGCGCGGCGACAAGCTGTATGGCCGTGGCGGCGCCGATGACGGTTACGCCATCTTCGGCTCGCTGGCCGCGGTGCTGGCGCTGCAGGCCCAGGGCCTGCCGCACGCCCGCTGCGTGGTGCTGATCGAAGCCTGTGAAGAATCGGGCAGCTACGACCTGCCTGCCTACGTCGACCACCTGGCCGACCGCATCGGCAAGCCGTCGCTGGTGGTCTGCCTGGATTCGGGCTGCGCCAACTACGACCAGCTGTGGTGCACCACCTCGCTGCGCGGCCTGACCGGCGGCAACTTCTCGGTGAAGGTGCTCAACGAAGGCGTGCACTCCGGTGATGCCTCCGGCGTGGTGCCGTCCAGCTTCCGCCTGCTGCGCCAGCTGCTGTCGCGCATCGAGGACCAGGACACCGGCCGCATCCTGATCGAGGGCATGAACGTGGAGATCCCGGCCGAGCGCCTGGAACAGGCCAAGCGTGCCGCCGACGTGGTCGATACCGCGATCTTCGAGAAATTCCCGCTGGTCGACGGCCTCAAGCCGATGAACGACGACCTGACCGAGCTGGTGCTCAACCGTACCTGGCGCCCTGCCCTGTCGGTGACCGGCATCGGCGGCATGCCGCCGCTGGAATCGGCCGGCAACGTGCTGCGTCCGCATACCGCGGTGAAGCTGTCGCTGCGCCTGCCGCCGACCGCCGATGGCAAGACCTGCGGCGAACTGCTGAAGGAAGCCCTGCTGCGCGATCCGCCGAACGGCGCGCAGGTCACCCTGGACCTGGAAAAGGCCTCCACCGGCTGGAACGCGCCGGCGATGGCACCGTGGCTGACCAAGGCCATCGACGATGCCAGCCAGACCTTCTTCGGCAAGCCGGCGATGTACATGGGCGAAGGCGGCTCGATCCCGTTCATGGGCATGCTTGGCGAGAAGTTCCCGGGCGCCCAGTTCATGATCACCGGCGTGCTCGGCCCGCACTCCAACGCCCACGGCCCGAACGAGTTCCTGCACATTCCGATGGGCAAGAAGGTCACCTCGTGCGTGTCCAAGGTGATCAGCGAGCACTACGCGGCCAGCCTGCGTGGCGAGACCAGCGGTTCGCCGGTGGCCGCCGACAGCGGCACCCGCCACGGCGACCACGGCTGCTGCTGATCCAGCACGCAGTGACGGACGCAGCCCGGCCTTGCTAGGCTGCGTCCATCCTTCGAGGGCACTGATTGCATGAACGGTCTGTTTGGCAGCACCAGCTGGCTCTACATCATCCTGGTCGGCTTCTTCGTCGGCCTGCTGGGACGCTTCTTCATGCCCGGCAACAACCGCATGGGCTGCCTGCTGACCATCGTGCTGGGCATCATCGGCGCGCTGCTGGCCGGCTGGTTCGGCCAGTACATGGGCTGGTACGCGCCCGGTGAACCGGCCGGCTTCCTCGGCGCGGTCGTCGGCGCAGTTGTCGTGCTGGCGATCCTGCGCCTGTTCAGCGGCCGCCGCTGAGCCGCCACCTCCTCTTCATTCTGCCCCGACGTTGGCGCGCCCGGCGCGCCCGGATATGCCTGCATGACCGAACCCGCCTCTGATCCCCAGCGCAGCGCACAGCGCCTGCAGTGGGCCCGTACCCAGCTCGACGACGGCAACGCCGTGGTCGAACGCGCCTCGGTCGACGCCGGCATGCGCAGTTACTGGCGCGTCACCAGCCAGCGCGGCAGCCACATCGTGATGGACGCCCCGCCGGGGCTGGAAGACCCCACGCCGTGGCTGCGCATGCGCGGCCTGCTGCACGATCACGGCCTGCGCGTGCCCGCCTTGCTTGCCCAGGACCTCGACGCCGGCTTCCTGCTGCTGGAAGACCTGGGCGGCCCGACACTGGCGAAGATCCTCGACGAACGCAATGCCGACGCGTGGTTCAGCCGCTCCATCGAACAGCTGTTGCGCCTGCAGGCCATCCCGGTGCCTGCCGATTTCGGTCAGTTCGGCGAAGCGCTGCTGCAGCGTGACGCCGGCCTGTTCGATGAGTGGTTCCTGCAACGTCATCTTGGCCTTGAACTGGACTGCGGCGAGATCGAAGGCCTGCAGCTGGTCCACCGCCGGCTGATGGACAACGCGCTGGGCCAGGCCCAGCTGATGACCCACCGCGACTACATGCCGCGCAACCTGATGCCGGTGGACGGCGGCCCGGCCGTACTGGATTTCCAGGACCTGGTGCGTGGCCCGATCGCCTACGACGCGGTGAGTCTGTTCAAGGATGCCTTCCTGAGCTGGCCGCTGCAGCGCGTGGACGACTGGCTGGCCCAGTATCACCAGCGCGCGCGCGACGCCGGCCTGCCGGTGCCCGACCGAGCCACCTTCCTGCGCGACGCCGACTGGATGGGCATCCAGCGCCACGTGAAGATCCTCGGCCTGTTCTGCCGCCTGCGCTACCGCGACAACAAGGGCCACTACCTGGACGACGCGCCACGCTTCATCGCCTACCTGGATGAGGTGCTGCCGCGCTACCGCGAACTGGCACCGTTGCAGCAGCTGCTGGACTTGCGGATCAAGCCGGCACTGGCCGAGCTGGCCGCGCCGATGCGCGTGCTGCGCTGAAGGCCGCGTCGATGAAGGCACTGATTTTCGCCGCCGGCCTGGGCGAGCGCATGCGTCCACTGACCCTGCACACGCCCAAGCCGCTGCTGGCAGTGGCCGGCAAACCACTGATCGTGTGGCACCTGGAACGGTTGGCTGCATTCGGCATCCGCGACGTGGTGATCAACACCGCATGGCTCGCCGCGCAGTTTCCGGCCGCATTGGGCGATGGCAGCCAGTGGGGCCTGCGCCTGCATTTCATGCACGAAGGCGATACCCCGCTGGAAACCGGTGGCGGCATCCTCAATGCATTGCCGGCGCTGGGGGACGATCCGTTCCTGGTGGTGAACGGCGATATCTGGACCGATTTCGATTTCGCCACGCTGCCGCGTGAACCGGCCGGCGAAGCGCACCTGGTGCTGGTCGACAACCCCGCGCAGCACCCCAACGGTGACTACCGGCTGGACGCGCACGGCGTGCTGCACCACGACCGCGAAGGTCCGTGCCTGACCTATGCGGGCATCGGCGTCTATCGTCCGTCGATCGTGGCCGATTGGCGCGCGGTGATCGGCGAGGCACCTGGCAGCGAGCGCGTGCCACCGAAGTTCTCGGTGGTGCCGTTGCAGAAGCATTTCATGGCGCAGGGGCGGATCAGCGGTCAGCATCATCGCGGTCGCTGGACGGATGTCGGGACCGTTGATCGCCTGCGTGCGCTGGACGTTGAGTTGGCGGCGAACGGCTGAGCCCCTCGTGGTTGGTCGTCTTCAGAGCGGAAGCCTTGCTTGGCCGGGCGGGATGGGCTGCGCAGGGGGCGCTGCAAGTACGTCCATGTAAGCTCGGTCGCCGCATCCATGCGGCTCACGCCCCTGCGCAACCCACCCCGCCCGGCCTCTGACAGTTTCCGTGTGCGTCCAGCCACGGAAAAAGAAAGAAAAGCAGAAGCGGGTTGCTTCGCTGCGCTTGCTCTGGTGACGACCAACGGTCGTCACCCACCACAAGCGGAGCAGGTCAGATTCAAGGTAATTCTTCCCCGGAAAGTCTCATCCACGCATGGCGTGGATCTACGTGTCGACCAAGGTCGACACCCACCAACAGCAGTGCAGAACGCCGTCCCGACAGATCGCGTGAACCTGTCGAAGGCGGGGCGCTGTGGGTTTGCGGGGTGTGAGCCGCATGGATGCGGCGACCAAGCCCCCATGGATGGGTTTACGGCGTCCCCGCAAACCCACA
>NZ_JBHZOP010000040.1:0-9011 GCF_042787595.1 Stenotrophomonas sp. YIM B13575
TGCCGACCGTTGGTCGGCACGCTTCTTCAGGTTCAGGGTTCATCGCAGCTGAGAGATTGTGCCGACCAACGGTCGGCACCTACCCAAAGCCGCTACAGCCATTGCAGGCGGTCAGGCGAACGGCAGCTCCGCGGCGATGCATGCGGCGCTGATCGCCGCACACGCCTCTTCGATGGCCGGCGTCGTCGGCGCCAACCGCGGCCGGCGATCCAGCGTGCAGGCCAGCCCTACCTCCAGCAGCGTGGCATGCGCGCCATGCAGCGCCTGTGCGGCGGCGTCGGGCAGGAACCCCGCCGCTGCCAACGCGTCGATCAATGCCGGCGTGGCGCGCGGCTGCAGCAATGCAGGTGTCTGCACACTGCATGCCAGCACGCCGGTCTGCAGCAGGAACTCCAGATCGACCACGCCGCCTGCGCCCTGCTTCAGGTCGAGCCGCGCGGCATCGCTGCGGTCCAGCTCGGTGCGCATGCGCCCGCGCATCTTCAGCACATCGGCATACAGCGTCGCGCGATCACGTTCGCGGCCCAGCGTCTGCGCACGTACCTGTTCGAAATCCTGCAGCAGGCTGGCATCGCCGGCCACGCCGCGTGCACGTACCAGCGCCTGGTGTTCCCAGGTCCATGCGCGTTCGCGCTGGTACTCGGTGTAGCTGGCCAGCGAAGACACCAGCGAGCCCTTGCCACCATCCGGGCGCAGGCGCACGTCGATGTCGTACAGGCGGCCGGCGGCGGTGACCGCAGCCAGCAGCGCCATCACCTTCTGGGCCAGGCGCGCATACCAGCGGCCCGGCTCCAGCGGGCGCGCGCCATCGCTGGCTTCCACGCCGGCGGGATGGTCGTGCAGGAACACCAGGTCCAGATCCGAGCCAAAGCCCAGCTCCAGGCCGCCCAGGCTGCCGTAGCCGATGATCGCGAAGCGGCCGCCGGCGATAGCGCCGTGCGCGGCGTGCATATCGGCCTCGGCCATCGCCAACACCGTGATGACCACCGCCTGCGCCAGTTCGGCCAGTTGCCGGGTGCTGTCGACCGCGCCCTGACGGCCGTCCAGCGTGGCCATGGCCATGCGGAAACTGAGGGCGAGCCGCGTTTCATTGAGCCAACGCAGCGCCGATTCGGGATCCTCCACCGTCAGCACCTGCTGGCATTCGGCCAGCATGCCGGCCGCATCGGGCATCGGCCCGGACACGCGAACATCCAGCAGCTCGTCCAGCAGCAGCGGGTACGCGGCCAGGCGTTCAGCCAGTAATGCGCTGCGTGCGAGCACGTCGACCAGGCGCGCAAGCGCGCTGGGTTGTTCGTCCAGCAGCGCCAGGTAGCTGGTACGACGCAGCACTGCCTGCAGCAGGCCGAGCACGCGCTTGAGCGCGGCGTCGGGCTGCGGTGAACGGGTGGCAGCGTGCAGCAGTGCTGGCAGCACGCGATCCAGGCGCGCACGCGCCGCATCGGACAGCGACTTCACGCCCGTGCCCTGGGCGAAATCGCGCAATGACTGGTCGGCGCCATTGGCATCGAGGAAACCGGCCTCGGCCAGCAGCGCAGCGTTGCTGCCCTCGGGCAGGCTGCGCCAGTAGTTGGCCAGCGCATCCGGCGCGGCCTGGCCCTTGCGCGGGGCCAGCAACGCGGCGAACTCGGTACTGACGCGCTGCTGCTGCACGGTCAATGCAGCGCGCAGCGCATCCCAATCGGCATAGCCGAGGCCGACGGCAATGCGTTCGCGATCCAGCACATCGGAGGGCAGCACATGGGTCTGTGCATCGCGCAGCATCTGCAGGCGGTTTTCCAGCCGGCGCAGGAACAGATAGGCCTCGCGCAACGCGGCGCCATCATCGCGGGCGATCTGCCCGGCGGCGACCAGCGCCTCCAGCGCGACCAGCAGCCGTCGCTCACGCAGCGCCGGCTCGCGGCCACCGCGAATGAGCTGCAGTGCCTGGCACAGGAACTCGATTTCGCGGATGCCGCCGGCGCCACGCTTGATGTCGTCGTGCATCTCGCGGCGCGCAACTTCGGCGGTGATCGCCGCTTTCATCTCCCGCAGGCCATCGAGCGCGGTGAAGTCCAGGTAGCGGCGGTACACGAACGGACGCAGGGTCTGCAGCCACGCCTCGCCAGCGGCGATATCGCCCGCCACTGCGCGTGCTTTCAACCAGGCATAGCGCTCCCAGTCGCGGCCTTCGCGCTGGAAATACTGATCCATCGCCGCGAATGACAGCGCGACGCGGCCTGCGCTGCCGAACGGGCGCAGGCGCAGGTCGACGCGATGGCTGAAGCCATCGACGGTGGTTTCATCCAGCAGCTTGGCCAGGCGCTGGCCGAGGCGGGCAAAGTACTCCTCGGCCGCCAGCGTGCGCGGACCGTCGGATTCACCGCCCTGCACGTAGGCGTAGACCAGATCGACATCGGAACTGAAGTTGAGTTCGCCACCCCCCAGCTTGCCCAGCCCGAACACCACCAGCTGCTGCGCTTGGCCGTGGTCATCGAGGATCACTCCATGGCGCTGGGCGAACTCCTGCTGCAGGGCGTCCAGCGCCAAGCGCAGGCAGTCCTCGGCCAGCGCGGTGGCACCGGCGAGGGTCTGTGGCACGTCGTCCAGCCCGGCCAGGTCGCGCCAGATCAAGCGGGTGGACATTGCGGTGCGCCAGCGCCGCAGCTGCGCCGGCCAGTCGCTGGACTGCTGCGGGTCGAGCACCGGCGCCGGCAGTGGCGGGCAGCCCGGCGCGGCCAGTTGCGTCAACAGGCCGGGCTGACGCACCAGGGTATCCATGGCGAAGTCGCTGCTGACCGCCAGTTGCACCAGCATCGGCTGCAGCTCGGCCGGGATGGGATCGGGCACTGCCTGGGTCAGGCGCGTCAGCGCGCGGTCGACGAGGGGCTGCAGGGTGGCGGGCAATTCGGCGGGGGCGAGGGTCATACCCTGATTCTCGCGGGGTCGGATCCCTTTGCCAACGGCGAAGGGCTGTGACCCGTTGCCGTGGCCTGTGGGGTCAGCGCCTTTTGCCGTTGGCAGAAAGGATCCGACCCCGCACCGCGCATTCATCTTCGGCGGCAGGCAATAAAAAAGCCCGCTTGCAGCGAACTGCCAGCGGGCTCTGCTCCCTCCCCCACGTCGGGATGCAGGGCCATCGTGCGGTGTACGAAAGTACTTTGCACGCTGCACTGCAAAACAAAACTGACGGGTATGGGAGAGGCGTTGCCGGAAACACCATTCCACGAAGGTAGAACCCCCCGTACGGCAGGGGATGGCCGATAATCGGGATTCCCCCCAGAAACGCTGTCGTCATGACTGTTGATCGCATCGCCAACGCGCGTCTTCGTGACCGCGTGGTCTCCGCCGAGGCCGCAGCCGCGCTGATCCAGCCCGGTGAAACCGTGGCCATGAGCGGCTTTACCGGCTCCGGTTACCCCAAGGCCGTTCCCGTTGAACTGGCCCGCCGCATCGAATCGGTGCATGCCCAGGGCCTGCCCTTCCAGATCAGCCTGATGACCGGTGCCTCCACTGCACCGGAACTGGATGGCGCGCTGGCCAAGGCCGATGGCATCGCCATGCGCATGCCGTTCCAGAGCGACCCGGATGCGCGCAACCGCATCAACGAGGGCAAGCTGGATTACATCGACATCCACCTCAGCCACGTCGCCCAGCACGTCTGGTTCGGCTTCTACGGCGAGATCGATACCGCCGTGATCGAGGTTTCGGCCATCCGCGAGGATGGTTCGCTGGTGCCGTCCACCTCGCTGGGCAACAACAAGACCTGGCTGGACCTGGCCAAGAAGGTGATCATCGAGGTCAACGAGTGGCAGCCGGCCGGCGTCGATGGCATGCATGACATCTACTACGGCACCGCGCTGCCGCCGCACCGCAAGCCGATTCCGCTGGTCAATGCCAACGACCGCATCGGCGAGACCGCGCTGCGCTGCGACCCGGACAAGATCGTGGCGGTGGTGCGCACCAACGGACCGGACCGCAACAGCCCGTTCAGCCCGATCGATGCGACCAGCGAACAGATCGCCTCGCACCTGATCGAGTTCCTGCAGCACGAAGTGAAGCGCGGCCGCCTGCCGGCCAACCTGCTGCCGCTGCAGTCGGGCGTGGGCAACATCCCCAACGCGGTACTGGCCGGCCTGGCCAAGAGCGGCTTCCGCGACCTGGCCGCGTTCACCGAAGTGATCCAGGACGGCATGCTCGACCTGCTGCGCGACGGCGTACTGAGCTATGCCTCGTGCACCGGCTTCGCACTGAGCCCGCAGGCCAACGAGACGTTCAAGGAAAACATCGATTTCTACCGCGAGCGCATCATCATGCGCACGCAGGAAATCTCCAACCATCCGGAACTGGTGCGCCGCCTCGGCTGCATCGGCATGAACGGCATGATCGAAGTGGACCTCTACGGCAACGTCAATTCGACGCACGTGATGGGCACGCGGATCATGAACGGCATCGGCGGTTCGGGCGACTTCGCGCGCAATGGTTTCCTGTCCGCGTTCCTGAGCCCGTCGACGGCGAAGAACGGCACCATTTCGGCGATCGTGCCGATGGCCAGCCACGTCGACCACACCGAGCACGACGTGTCGGTGATCGTGACCGAACAGGGCCTGGCCGATCTGCGTGGCCTGACCCCGCGCAAGCGCGCGCAGGTGCTGATCGACAACTGCGCGCACCCGGACTTCCGCGCGCAGCTGCAGGACTACTTCGACCGCGCCAGCCGCGAGAGTTACGGCAAGCACACCCCGCACCTGCTGCCGGAAGCGCTGTCGTGGCACCAGCGCTGGCTGGATACGGGCACGATGAAGGGCTGACGCCCGCTTCTGTGGAGCCGAGCATGGCTCGGCTCTACAACTGGCAGCACCGCAACATCCTGCGGAGCCGAGCCCATGCTCGGCTCCGCAGCACGCGGCTTATCCGCGCAGCGCCGCCAGCGATTCGGCCTGGATGCGCTCGTAGATCTCGAACTCATCGTTCACCGCCGCGCCCAGCGCCTGTTCGAAGGCTTCGCGATTGGCATGTGCGGTGTAGGCGCGCTGCTCGCCACCGCCCAGGTTCGACTGGAAGATGCCTGCTGCACTGACCGGCAGGAAGTCCTCGTAGACGATCGGATCGGCCGTGGCCAGGCCCGCTGCAACCAGTACTTCGGCCGGCAGGTCGGCCACGCGTTCCGGCGCGGCGCGGCCAGCGTCGGTCAGCTGGTAGCGGTAGTAGCCCAGGCCTTCCTGGCGCAGGGTGTCATGGTCATCCGGGAAACTGGCGAACACCGCCTGCAGGCGCTGGCCGTAGTCACCGCCTGTGCTGCCCGCGCCGCCTGCATCGCGTGCCTGCGTCAACAGCTGGTCGTACAGCGCGCGACCCTTGGCGGTCAGTGCCAGGCCGCGCTGTTCGATCTCGCCGAAGCGCGCGGTATGGGTGCCGGCGTCGCCGCCCTCGTTGTCCGGGAAGTGCACGGCTTCTTCCAAGGCCTTGAAGCTGGTCTGCCGCAGCAGGATCGGGCAGGCGCGACGCGGCGGGCCCTCGATCACCGCCTTGGCGGCCATGCCGTGCTCGATCATCGCCGCCTGTGCAGCGTCGATGTCCAGCGTGCGCGGGGTCAGGTGATTGATGTGCGGGCCACGGAAGCTGACCACGTCGGCCACCAGCCGGTGCGCCTTGTGCAGGGCATGGTAGGTCGGCAGGTCGACGGTGGCGTCGCCATGCCAGCGGAAGGTCTCCAGCGCCTGTTCGACGAAGCGTTCGGCATCGGCCTCGCTCAGGCCACCGTCACGCTCGGCCTGGTCGATCAGCGCCAGCGCGTCGTCGGTGAAGATGCGGCGGCGGGCGAGAATCTCGGCCGACTGCGCACGCAGCGCCTCATCTTCGATCAGCTCCAGGCGCAGCAGCGAGGTGAACACGCGGAACGGGTTCAGTGCCAACGCAGCGGCGGTCAGCGGGCGGAAGGCGGTGGAATGCACCGGCACGCCGGCCACCGACAGATCGTAGTAGCCCACCGGGTACATGCCCATCACCGCGAACAGGCGGCGCAGGGTCGCCAGTTCCTGCGGGGTGCCGACGCGGATCGCGCCATGGCGTTCTTCGTCCAGGCGGGCGCGCTCATCATTGCGCAGCAGCTGCGCGGCCAGCGCCGGGTCCTGCGCCAGGACCTGCGAGTTGATCCGCTCCACCAGTTCCACCAGCGTGCCGTACAGCGGCACTTCGGTGCGGTACATGCGGGACATGGCCTGGGCGAACAGGCGGCGGATCACATCAGGCGAAACGAAAGAGGCGCTCATCAGTCACTCGGTTACGGGAACGGGGAACGGCGAGAACCCGTATTGTCGCCGGAGTGCGCGGCGGCGGCGATACGCAGAGCAGCATGAAGAGCATCGGTAGCGCGGGGCCATGCCCGGCGGATCCCAGGACCGCGCTGCGCGCTCGCCGGGCGTGGCCCGGCGCTACCGTTTCAACTGGCGCTTCAGCGTGGCATCCAGGGTGATCGGCCGGTCCCAGTGCTCGTAACTGGCGACGATGGCGTGGCGCACGGCGCGGTAATGCAGGTTCTGCGGCTTGGCCGGCATCCGCTTCACCACCTCGGCCCAGCCGCCCTCGGGGTCCTGGCTGAAGGCGCGCACGCTGTCGCGGCAGGTCTGGCCACTGGCCTTGGCCCAGAAGCAGGCGAAGTAGATGTCGCCGGCCTGCCACTGGTGGGTGGTGGCCAGCGCGGCGATGTAGCCGCGCGGAACCCCGGCGTAGCGCGATACCTCGTCGAGGAAGGCATCGGGGTAGCGCTCGGCGTAGTGGTTGATGTCGGCCAGCTGGGTGTCGACCCAGGCGTCGCCGGTATCCACCTCGTAGGTCGCCGAACGTTCGGCGGTCTGCTGGGCCAGCACGATGGCCGGCGCCAGCAGCAGGGACAACAGCAGCGCGCGCAGTGGCAGTTTCATGACCCGATTCTGCCGCAGCGGGCGCGCCGTGTCAGGCCGCGGCAGCGGCCTTGGCCTCGATCGTCGCCAGCGCGGCGGGCCAGTCCCAGGCGGTATCGGCGTTGACCATGCGCGGTTCGTCGTCGGCCACGCCGTGCTGGGTCTCGTGCGCCCAGGTCACCGCGTAAGGGGTATGGATGCCCCAGCCGCCGAGGGTGATCACCGGTTCGATATCCGAGCGCAGCGAATTGCCGACCATCACGAACTGCTGCATCGGCAGATCGAATTCGGCCAGCACGCGGGCATAGGTTTCCGGGTCCTTCTCGGACACGATCTCGATGCGTGGGAACAGGTCCGCCAGCGCCGCCACCTTGATCTTGGCTTCCTGATGGAACAGATCGCCCTTGGTGATCAGCACCACCGGGTACTGCGCGGCGATGGCCGCCACCGACTCGCGTACGCCGTCGATCAGTTCGACCGGATGGCGCAGGGTGTCGTGGCCGATGTCGAGGATGCGCTGGATGTCCTTGGCCTCGATACGCTGCGAGGTGATCTCGATGGCCGCTTCGATCATCGACAGCGTCATGCTCTTCACCCCATAGCCGAACACGCCGAGGTGGCGCTGCTGCACTTCCAGCAGGTGGCGGGCGGTCTGGGTGTCATGGACGTCGATGTAGCGCGACAGCAGGTCCAGGTAATCCTGCTCGGCCTTGCGGTAGTAGTCCTCGCTCTTCCACAGCGTGTCGTCACCGTCAAAACCGACCAGGCCGATGGCGCGCGAAGGCGCAGGCGTGGAGGTGTTCATCGCCCTAGGATACAGGCGCTGAGATGACGAAAAAAACCCGGGTGGCCGAAGCCACCCGGGTTGCCCATGCACCGGTTGTCCCGAATTCAACCGTGGATCAGCGGCCCTGGCCTGCGGCCGGGCCAGCCGCGCCGGCACCGGCCTGCTGGGCGGCCACGTAGGCCTTGTACTCGTCGGCACTCAGCTGGCCGTCCTTGTTGGCATCAGCCTGGTCGAACACCTGGGCAAGGCCCGCATTCACCTGCGCCTCGCTCTTGCTGATGGTGCCGTTGCCATCGGTATCGATGCTGGCCCAGGTCTGGCCACCGCCGTTGGCCTGCGCCGACGCTGCTGCGGCCGCATCGGTCGCCTGGTCAGCGGCCTTGCCAGCCTGTGCCGCCGCCTGCTGGGCCTGCGCCGCTTCGTTCTGTGCATGCGCGGCCTGCTGCTTGGCCGACTGCGCCATCGCCGGGATGGCCAACACGCTGCCGGCGGCGACGATCAGGGCGATCAGGGGCTTGCGGTTGCGAATAGTCATCTGGGGTGTCTCCTGAAGGGTGGTAGTGCGCGGTCGTTGTCTCCGCACGGCACCTACCCTGCCACCGCATTTCTGAATCGATTTTGCGCGGCGATCGCCGCGAACACGCATGGTTAACCACCCACGCAGACGCATGCGTTAGCGCGGTGGTTAGTGCGAAGTGAGCAGGGAGTAAGACGAGCATTCAGCGCTACCGGATTTAACCGGCAGCGAACGAAAAACCTGCGTCAGTCGACGGTTTTTTCCGATGACCGCGAACTGAACAACACCCACCCCAATGCAACACCGGAGAGCGCACCGGCGATTTCCAGCACCACGCGGCTGCCCAGTTCGTTCGGATCGTGGATGGTGGACAGGAACAGGCGCGCATACAGCGGCGACTCCAGCCGCACGATGCCCATGTAGAACAGCTTCCAGGCGTCGATGCCGGCGGAGATGATCACCGCGATGACGCACGACCAGCCGATCGCATGGCCCACGGTCCAGTGCAGCAGGCGGCACAGGTGGTGCCACAGGAAGTACACCAACAGGCCGACCAGCAGGGCGATGAGGCCCGCTTCAAGCGTACCGAGCAGGCCGAAATGCAGGGGAAGGTTCATCGGGCGGGGACGCAGGAGAAGGCGGCCAGTGTAAGGGGTAAGTGTATGGGCAGGGCTGCGCCCTGCACCTGCAGAGGCCACTGCGCAAGCAACAGCAACAGCGGCATTCCGTGGGAGGGCGGGGCGGTGTGGGCATGCAGGACACGCCGTGAACCCATCCATGGGGGCTCGATGGCGCCATCCATGGCGCCAACGGTCCTGCATGCCCA
>NZ_JBHZOP010000041.1:0-55940 GCF_042787595.1 Stenotrophomonas sp. YIM B13575
CGCTGGCCGGCAACTCGCGTTGGTCGGGGCTGCCGGCCAGCGGCCGGCACTACCTGTATCCGTCGAATCCTGCGTCTGGCGTCAGCTCAACCAATCCTTGCAGGCGCTATCAACCTGATCACCACAGGCGGTCTGCATCCGCTGCTGCAACCGTGCCAGCGTCTCCGCACCCTTGTGCTTCGCGCTCCACGCCTGCAGTTGTCCGGCCAGTCGTTCGAAGCGCTGACGCGTGCGCTGGTGGTAGCCGGACGGCTGCTTGTCCAGCTCGGCGATCAACGCCTCGGTGGCCTGCTCGATGCGCGGTGCATCATCGGGCGCCAGCCGCAGCAGGCCTTCCACGTACAACACACCCCACTGCACGCGCGTGGCAGGACCCTGCGCGCCCTCGTAGGCACGCTTCAACCACTCCAGGGCGCCGGCGGTATCACCGCGCTGCTCGGCCAGTTCGGCCAGCTCCGGCATGTAGTAGTAAGGCTGCTCGCTACGCTTCAGCTCGGCCAGCAGCAAGGTCTCGGCGCCCGCATCGTCATCGACCTGTCGCAGCGCGTAGACGGCACTGCTGATGGTGGCCTGGCGCGCATGCGCGTCGGTGGCGGCGGCATCGGCGGCGGCCACGCGCTGCTTCACCCGCTCAACCAGGGCTGCCGGCAGCGCGCCCTCGGGCTGCTGCTGGCGGGCCAGCGCCAGCTCGGTCAGCGCGCGTGACAAGGCATCGTCAGCGCGATCACCGCGCGCGGCATCGGCACGTTCCAGCGCGACCAGCAGCTGCTGACCGAGGGCATTGCTGCTGGCCGGACCGGCGCTGGCCTGCTTGACCAGCCCGGCGCCGGCATACCCCAGCAGCTCGCGGTTGCGACGTACTTCCGCCGGTTGCGCCAGCACGGCCTGCAACAGCTCGCGTACCTGGGTGGGCGCTGTCGTCGGTTTCTCGGCTGTAGCCAAGGCGAGCAGCGCGAAGCGACGCTGCAGCGCAGGTTCGGGTGCGGCCTTGGCCAGCTGCTGCAGCACATCCTGCGTGCTGCGCTTGCCGGCCAGGCGGTTGGCATCCACTTCCCAACCGTAGTCGCCCAGCACCTGCCAGTCTTCGGTGCCAAGCTTGGCCGGCGTGGCCAGCGCGGTCGCGAGCGTTTCAGCAACGGCGCTGCGGCGGCTGGCGGCGACGGTCAGCGCCCGCGTCAGTTCGGCCGCGTCGTTGCCGCCGGCCACGCGGGTGATTTCGTTGCGCTGCGGGTCGAGCACGATCAGGGTCGGATAGCCGCGCACGCCGAAGCGTTCGCCCCACGCCTGCGCGCCTTCCTCGTCGCCGTCCAGGTACACCGGCACGAATTTGCCGGTCAGGGCGATGAAGGCCGGATCCTTGAACAGCCCGGCCTTGAGCTGGTTGCACGGCGGGCACCACACCGCGCCCCAGTACAGCAGCACCGGCTTGCCACTCTCGGCGGCTTCGTTGAAGGCATCATCCACATCGCCCTGGCGCCAGGCGATGGCAGAGGCCGGGGCAGTGGCTGCCGCCTGCGCCGTCGGTACCGGAGCGGAAGCGGGAGAGCAGGCGCTCAGGGCCGAGGCCAGCAGCAACATGGAAAGCGCGACGCGCATCGGCAGCATCTCGAAGGACAGGGTAGTGGGCCATTGTAGGAACGGTCGGGGTGCTGGCTGATGCAGTTTGCTTATGTCGCACGCGCAGCACGGCATGTGGGCTGCACTTCAGTGCGGACCAAGGGCCGCATCCACCGGAGCAGGCACCGCCAACACCAGTGGTTGGTAGATCAGGCCGTTGAACTGGCCAACGTCGCCATCCAGCACGAATCCATAGTGTTCGTAGGCGGGCACCGCGTTGAGCGAGGCGCGCACGGTCATCTGCGGGCCACGCACCTGCGGCAGCACCGCCTGCAGCAGGGCACGACCGATGCCTTGCCCCTGCAGTTCCGGCGCAACGAACAGCATTGCCAGATGATGGCCGGCCTTCAGTTCCACCACGCCGACCACCTGGCCTGCCTGTTCAGCCACAAGGATGTGGTTGTCGCCCTGCAGGCGTTCGGCGAACGCGGAGGCGGCAGCCACCGTGCCGAACGTGGCGATGCCCTCGGCGGTGAGCATGGGCGCAACGGCGGCAGTGAAGGCGGCCATGCACACCGCGCTGATCGCGGGCAGGTCATCGACGTGGGCGGGGCGGATCCTGGTCATGCGCGGTACTTCCTGTGGCGGGACGGCATCAATGCCCCACGCTAAGCTGGCTGCATGACTGATTTCAATCCCGCCCATGCCCGCCTGTTTCCGACGCAGGGCCTCAGCCTTGGCCTGATGACGCCGGTGGCCGCACACGGCCTGGCCGATCCACATGAGGCACGACGCATCGCGCGGCTGGCCGACGATCTGGGTTTCGCCGCGCTGTGGACCCGCGATGTGCCGTTGATGGTGCCGCAGGGGCCGGATGCGACCGCCAGTGCGCTGGATGATCCGTTCCTGTGGCTGGGCATGCTGGCCGCGGCGACCGAACATATCGTGATCGGCACGGCGGCCATCGTGCTGCCGTTGCGGCAACCGCTGCAGGTGGCGAAGTCGGCACTGACGCTGGACCGGATCAGCGGTGGACGCTTCGTGCTGGGCCTGGGCTCGGGTGATCGACCGGAGGAGTTCGCGGCATTCGGCGAGGATCTGCAAAGCAGGGCAGCGACCTTCCGCGAACGCTGGTCGCTGCTGCGTGCGGCGCTGTCGCCCGTATCGTCCGAGCGTGCGCCGGTGTTGCAGGCAACCGGTGGATACGACGTACTTCCCGCGCCGGCCAGGCGCATTCCGATGCTGGTGGTCGGTACCGCACGGCAGAGCCTGCAGTGGATCGCGCGCGAAGCCGAGGGCTGGGCGACCTATCACCGCGAAGAGACCGCGCAGGAAGGGCGCATTGGCCTGTGGCAGCAGGCCCAGGCCCAGCGTGGCGACGTGCCCAAGCCGTTCGTGCAGTCGATGCTGCTGGACCTGCAGGCCGACCCTGCTGCGCCGGCAGAGCCGCTGCCGCTGGGCCTGAAGGTGGGCCGCGATGGCTTGCGCGACTACCTGTTGCGGGTGCACGCGCAGGGCGTGGCCCATGTGATGTTCAACCTGGTCGACAACCGTCGGCCGCCGGACGACGTGCTGCGTGAGATCGGCGAGCAGATCCTGCCGGATACGCCTCGGTAGGTGTCCACCTTGGTGGACACAGCTCTAACGTTCGCCTCTACCGTTCGCCGGGCTTGGCCTGGCGCTACCCTCGGTGTCTGGAATGTTCGCATCTGCGAATCATTCGCATTTGATATCCACTGTTGGAGCCTTGCGTGACCCACCGCAACCCGCTGCACCCGACCGGACGCCTGTTCGCGATCGTGGCCTTCATCGAGGCCATCACCTGGGCCGGTCTGCTGGCCGGCATGTGGCTCAAGTACGGCCCGCAGGCCAACGTCGCGCTGGTGAAGCTGTTCGGGCCGCTGCATGGCGTGGCGTTCATGGTCTATGTGGCGGTGACCCTGTTTGCGGCCCTGCGCCTGCGCTGGCCATGGTGGGCAACGGGGCTGGCCTTGCTGGCCGCGATTCCGCCGCTGGTGACCCTGCCGCTGGAGTGCTGGTTCAAGCGTCGCGGCCTGTTGTCGGTACGCGCCGGGCAGTGATGCACCCGCGGGTGAGTGCCCGTTAAGCGAATGGGTATCAAATGCAAATGCGAGCCGTTATCATTTAAGGATAGCGTCGCCGCCTGACAGGGCGACGTCGCGCGGGGTGCGGAAGCGCCCGGCGTTCCCTCCTTGGTTACGGTTGGTGTTCCATGCATGCACGTCCCGTGGTTCCCGGCTTGCCGGCGCTGGTGTTGGCTGCCCTGATCGGCACCATGGCGATGATGTCCTTCGTCGCCGTCATCGGCCCGGTGGTGCGCCTGCTGGGCCTGTCTGAATGGCATGCCGGTCTATCGGTCACGGCCGCGGGTGTGTTGTGGATGCTGGCCGCTCGCCCCTGGGGCCAGCTCAGCGACCGCATCGGCCGCAAGCGCGTGCTGATGCTGGCGATGAGTGCCTACACCGTGGTCTACATCGCGTTGGCGGTGTTCATCGATGTCGCGCTGCAGACGATACCGCCGGTGCTGGTCTCGGTGCTGGTGCTGGTCGGCGCGCGTGGCCTGATCGGCCTGTTCTACGCGGCCGTGCCGCCGACCGCTGCTGCGCTGATCGCCGACAAGGCACCCACCGGCCAACGTGCGAAATTCCTGGCCCGGCTGGGCAGCGCCAATGCGCTGGGCATGGTGCTGGGTCCGGCGGCGGCTGGTTGGCTGGCCTACAAGAACCTGCCGTTGGCGCTGTACGTGGCGGCGCTGTTGCCGCTGCTCGCGCTGGGCCTGCTGGCCTGGCGCCTGCCGGCCACGCAAGCGGTGGCTGCCGCACAGCAGCGCAACCGCGTGCCGCTGTCGCGCCTCGACCCGCGCCTGCGCCTACCGCAGATGGCCGCGTTCGTGGCGATGGTGTCGGTGACCATCGCGCAGGTCACGGTGGGCTTCTTCGCCATCGATCGCTTCGGCCTGGATGCAGCCGAAGGCGCGCGCATGGCCGGCATCGCCCTGACTGCAGTGGGTGTGGGCCTGATCCTCGCGCAGGGGCTGGTGATGAAGCTGGACGTGCATCCCCGGCGCTGGATCATCCTCGGCGCATTGATCGCTGGCATCGGTTTCGCTTCGGTGGCCGCGGTGCAGCAGGCCTGGCAGTTGCCGGCGGCCTACGCGCTCGCGGCGTTCGGCATGGGCTTCGTATTTCCCTCGTTCCAGGCGTTGGCCGCCGATGCGGTGCAGGCGCACGAACAGGGTGCGGCGGCCGGCACGGTCGCGGCGGCACAGGGCCTGGGCATGGTGGCCGGGCCGATGCTCGGCACCCTGTTGTATCGCGGTGGCGCCAGCCTGCCTTACCTGTTGGTCGGTGTATTGCTGCTGATGCTGTGCGTGCTGGCCGCAGCGTATCGGATGAAGGAGACCCCATGAACGATTCCCTGATGCAGGGCGCGTGGCCGGAGGCTGCGTCGATGCTGCCGGAGCCCACCGCCGAAGCGTCGCTGTTCCTGCTGCGGCAGGCCGATCAGCAGATGCACGCGCGGGGCTGCCGCGCCCCCTTGCCGGCGGGCGCGCTGGCCACCCTGGCCGAGCGCGTGGCGACGTTCTTCGCGCAGCAGCGCGGTGGCCCGGGCCTGCTGGTCGGCGCGGTGCCGTTCGAGCCGCGTGCCGATGATGCGTTGTACCAGCCCGAGCGACTGTTGCCAGCATTGCCTGTGCAGTCACAGGCAGCGCCAGCGCTGTCCGGAGCGCTGACCGCCGAGCCATCCGCGCAGGACTATGCAGTGGCAGTGGCCGACGCGGTCAGCGCGATGCGCGCGCCCAACCCGGCGCTGCACAAGGTGGTACTGGCGCGCAGCCTGTTGGCGCATACGCAGCAGGTGCTGTCGCCGGAAATGCTGCTGGCCCGCCTGGGCACCGATCCTTCGGTGGCGACCTACGCCGTGCCGCTGCCGGTGGACGTCGGCCAGGCGCCGGCGTGGCTGGTGGGGGCGACGCCGGAGCTGCTGCTGCGCAAGCGCGGTGCGCAGGTACTGTCGCATCCGCTTGCCGGTTCGGCCCGGCGCAGTGCCGATCCGGTCGCCGACGAGCGCGCCGCGCAGGCATTGCTGGGATCGGCGAAGGATCACGACGAACACCGCCATGTGGTGGAGGCCATCGTCGATGGCCTGTCGCCCTGGTGCAGCCACATCGAGGCGCAGCCGCGCCCGGTGCTGCACGCTACCGCCAGCATGTGGCATCTGGGAACGCGCATCCACGCCACGCTGAAGGACGCTGCTACGTCGGCGGCGACCCTGCTGGCCGAGCTGCATCCCACCCCGGCCGTCTGCGGTACCCCGCGGATGGAAGCATTGCAGCGCATCCGTGCGCTGGAACCGGTGCCCCGCGGCTTCTATGCCGGTGCCGTGGGCTGGCTGGATGCACAGGGTGACGGCGACTGGTACGTGGCGATCCGCTGCGCTCGGCTGCAGGGCACTCAGCTGCGCCTGTATGCCGGCGCCGGCATCGTCGCCGACTCGCAGCCCGCCGCCGAGGTCGCCGAGACCGCCGCCAAGTTCACTGCGCTGTTGAACGCACTGGGCGTGCGGGACCCGCTGCCCCTGATCGAGGTATCCGCATGACGCCGTCCGCCGTTGACTCCCGCCTGCCGCTGCAGCAGCAATGGCCCGAAGCGCTGGTCGCGCGCTATCGGGCTGCAGGTCATTGGCGTGGCGAGACCTTCCCCGGTTTCCTGCGCGAACGCGCCGAGCGCCACGCCGATGACATCGCGGTAGTGGCGGGCGATGTGCGCTTGAGCTATGCGCAGCTCTGGCATGAGGCCGGGCGCATCGGTGCCGGCCTGCTGGCGCTGGGCCTGCAACCGGGTGAGCGCGTGCTGGTGCAGCTGGGCAACACCGCCAGTTTCATCAGCACCATCTGCGGGCTGTTCCGCGCCGGGCTGGTGCCGGTGTACGCGCTGCCGGCGCACCGCATCACCGAGCTGGCCCACTTCGCCCGCAAGGCCGAGGCCAGTGCCTATATCAGTACCGATGTACATGAGGGTTTCGACCATCGTGGCCTGGCGCGTGCGCTGCAGGTGGAGGTGCCGGCGGTGCGCCACGTGTTGATCGATGGCGACGCAGCCGAATTTGTTGCGCTGGAATCGCTGCAGGGCGACCGCAGCCAGCTGCCGGCCGATCCTGACCCGCAGTCGGTGGCGTTCCTGCAGATCTCTGGTGGCAGCACCGGGCTTTCAAAGCTGATTCCGCGCACGCACGACGACTACATCTACTCGTTCCGCGCCAGCAACGAAATCTGCGGCATCGACCGCGACAGCGTGTACCTGGTCGCGCTGCCGGCGGCACACAACTTCCCGATGAGTTCACCGGGTTTCTTCGGTGCGCTGTACGCCGGCGCCCGCGTGGTGCTCAGCCCGGGCCCCGGCCCGGATGCGGCATTCCCGTTGATCTCGCGCGAGAAGGTGACCTGCTGTGGTCTGGTACCACCGCTGGCACTGCTGTGGGCGCAGGCGGCGGCCACCAGCAAGCACGATCTGTCCAGCCTGCAGGTCCTGCAGGTTGGTGGCGCCAAGCTGGTGCCGGAAGCCGCGCGGCGGGTCATCGATGGCCTCGGTTGCACGTTGCAGCAGGTGTTCGGCATGGCCGAAGGCCTGGTCAACTACACCCGGCTGGATGATCCGCAGGAACTGATCGTTGCCTGCCAGGGCCGGCCGATCAGCGCCGATGATGAAGTGCGCGTGGTCGATGACCATGACCAGCCTGTTGCCGAAGGCGAGGTTGGCCATCTGCTCACGCGGGGCCCGTATACCATCCGCGGTTACCACAACGATGCGGCGGCGAATGCGCGCTCGTTCACCGACGATGGTTTCTATCGCACCGGCGACCGTGTGCAGCAGCTGCCCGGAGGCTACCTGGTGGTGCAGGGCCGTGCCGGCGACCACATCAACCGGGCCGGCGAGAAGATCTCCGCCGAGGAGATCGAAGACCATCTGCTGGCCCATGCCAGTGTGTTCGATGCCGCCGTGGTCTCCATTCCGGACGACTACCTGGGGGAGCGCAGCTGTGCCTTCGTGATCCAGCAGGGCGAGGCGATCAAGGCGCCGGCGCTGAAGGCGTGGATGCGTGGACGTGGCCTTGCCGCGTTCAAGGTGCCCGACCAGATTGTTTTCGTGGACAGCTTCGATACCACGGCGGTTGGCAAGATCAGCCGCCGCGAACTGCGCGCGCAGCTGCGTGCGCGTCATCTGCAACAGACAGGAGGAACGCGCTGATGGCGCTGCCCCGTATTGCCCCGTATTCCCTGCCGACCGCCGCGGAACTGCCGCAGGCGCGTGGCGCCTGGCGCCCCCAGCGTGATCGTGTTGCCTTGCTGGTGCACGACATGCAGCGCTATTTCCTTGCCGCCTTCGATGCGGGCAATGCGCCGCTGCGGCCGGCAGTGGACAACATCGCGCGGCTGCTTGGGCATTGCCGTACACACGGCATTCCCGTCTTCTACACCGCCCAGCACGGCGACCAGGACCGCCGTGACCGCGGCCTGCAGGCAGACCTGTGGGGCCCGGGCATGGGCCGTCGTGCCGACCACGAGCCGATCATCGACGCGTTGGCACCTGCGCCGGGCGAGCATGTGCTGGTCAAGCACCGCTACAGCGCATTCCAGCGCAGCAATCTGGAAACGCTGATGCGCGTGCGTGGCCGCGATCAGCTGCTGATCACCGGCGTGTACGCGCACATCGGATGCACCGCCACGGCGGTGGAGGCGTTCCAGCGCGACATCGAGACGTTCATCGCTGCCGATGCCGTGGCTGATTTCTCGCGTGCCGACCATGATCAGGCGCTGCACTGGATCGCCCGCACCTGCGGCGTACCGATGACCACCGACCAGCTGCTGGAAGCATTGTGATGAACGCGACGACCGAAGCCTTGACCCTGGAGCGCATGCGCGCCGACGTCGCCCGCGTACTGGACTGCCAGGCGGCTGACATCGGCGACGATGACAACCTGATCGATCTGGACCTGGATTCGATGCGCATGCTGGGGCTGGTGCTGGCCTGGGGCAACACCGGGCTGCCACTGGAGTTCTCGCAGCTGGCCGAACACACCACGCTGCGCCAGTGGTGGACCGTGGTGCAGCAGCTGCAGGCTTCGCAGACGGCATGAACGGATCGCCGCTGCCGTTGACCGAGGCGCAGGCCGGGCTGTGGTTTGCCCAGCGGCTGGCACCGGAAAACCCTGCATTCAATACCGCGCATGCGGTGTGGATCGAGGGTCCGCTGGATGTGGCGGCGTTCACTGCCGCCGCCAATCAGGCCGCGGCCGAGGCCGAGGCGCTGGCATTGCGTTTCGCCGAGGCCGAGGACGGCCAGCCCGTGCAATGGCACGAATCCACGCGGGTGCCATCACTGCAGCTGCGCGATGTTGCTGCTGCGGCCGATCCGCAGCAGACGGCACGCGCCGCGATGCAGGCCGATCGCTCCAGCGTAGTTGATCCGACCCGCGACCGACTGAGCCAGCAGGTGCTGTTCAACCTGGGCGGCCAGCGCTGGGCCTGGTATCTGCGCGTGCATCACCTGGCCACCGATGGCTATGGCATGGCGCTGTTCACTGACCGTGTCTGCGCGCTGTATGCGGGCCGCACCGGTAGCGCGTTGCCTGCGCTGGCGGGCGTGCTGGCCGACGATGCCAGCTACCGCAGTGATGCGCGCCGCGACGCGGACCGGCAGTGGTGGCTGCAGGCACTGCAGGGCGCGCCGGCCTCCACCGGCCTGGCCGGAACGGCCGCTGCTAGTGACGATGCCGTGCGTTGGGTGCAGCCGGTGGACCCTGCCTTCCGCGAGCGTCTGCTGCAGGTTTCGGCATCGTGGCTGCAGCCGTGGCCGGATGTGCTCGCTGCATTGGCCGCCGAGTATGTGCGCCGTATGAGCGCGTCCGAGGAAGTCGTGCTTGGCGTGCCCTACATGGCGCGGCTGGGCAGCGTCGCGGCGCGGGTGCCGGCGATGGTGATGAACGTGTTGCCGCTGCGGGTGGCGGGCGGCGAGGACAGCGTCGAGGAATTCTGCCGGCGCATCGGGCGCCAGCTCAGCCAGGGCCGCAAGCATGGCCGCTACCGTGGCGAGCAGTTGCGTCGTGACCTTGGGCTGGTCGGCGCACAGCACCGCCTGCATGGGCCGTTGATCAACGTACAGCCCTTCTACAAGCCGCTGGCGCTGCCGGGTGTGCGGGCCTCGCTGGAGGTGCTGAGCACCGGGCCGGTGGACGATTTGACACTGGGCTTCCGTGGCGATGGACAGACCCTGCTGGATCTGGAGATTGAAGCGAACCCCGCCCTGTACGATCTGGACGAGGTGAAGGCGCATGCCCGGCGGCTGCTGCATTTCGTGTCGGCGGCGCTGCAGGCCGAAGACATCGCGGCGGTGCCGCTGGCCACGCCGGAAGAATCCAGGCAGGTCCTGCATGGCTTCAATGCCACCGCCCATCCGCTGCCTGACACCACCCTGGTCGAACTGCTGCAGCAGGGCATGGACCGTGATCCGTCGGCACCGGCGCTGGTGTTCGGTGATACGACGCTGGATCATGCCACGCTTGAGGCGCGCAGCTTCGCACTGGCCGCGCAGCTGCGTTCGCTTGGCGTGGGGCCGGGCACCATCGTCGCGGTAGCGCTGCCGCGTTCGCTGGAACTGGTGGTGGCGCTGCTGGCGGTACTGCGTGCAGGCGGCGCGTACCTGCCACTGGACCTTGCCCATCCCACTGAGCGGCTGGCGCGCATCCTGGCGTCGGCGCAACCGGTCTGTGTGTTGGCAGAGGCCAGCGCGCAGTCCCGGATGGCAGACGAACCGGTGCTGCCGCCGGAGCAGTGGACCGATGTGAGCTTCGCCGCACCCTGGCCGGGCCCGATGGGCGACGATGCGGCCTATGTGATCTATACCTCCGGTTCGACCGGCGAGCCCAAGGGCGTGGTGATCGAGCACCGCGCCATCGTCAATCGCCTGCTATGGATGCGCGAGCACTACGGCATCGGTGCCGACGACCGGATTCTGCAGAAGACCCCGGCAACCTTCGACGTATCGGTCTGGGAATTCTTCCTGCCACTGCTGTGTGGCGCGACGCTGGTGCTGGCGGGGCCGGACGCACACCGCGACCCGACCGAGCTGGCGCGATTGATCCGCGTGCATGGCATCACCACCGCGCATTTCGTACCGTCGATGCTGGATGCGTTCCTGGCTGCACCGGCCTCACAGGACCTGCAGCTACGGCGCGTGTTCACCAGTGGCGAGGCGCTGGATGCCGCCCTGCGTGATCGCTTCCACGCGAGGATGCAATCCGAACTACATAACCTGTACGGGCCGACCGAAGCTGCTGTGGATGTGAGCTGGTGGCCGGCGTCGGCCGATGATTGCTCGCGCCCGGTGCCGATCGGTTTCCCGGTCTGGAACACCCGCCTGTATGTGCTTGACGCACGTATGCAGCCCGTGCCGGTGGGCGTGGCAGGTGACCTCTACCTTGGTGGTGTGCAGTTGGCGCGCGGCTATCTCGGCCGCGACAACCTGACGGCCGAGCGCTTCCTGGCCGATCCGTTCCTGCCGGGTGAACGCATCTATCGTACTGGCGACGTGGCGCGCTGGCGGGCCGACGGTGTTGTCGAATACCTGGGGCGCAGCGACCACCAGGTGAAACTGCGCGGCCTGCGCATCGAACTCGGCGAGATCGAAGCGGCGTTGCGCGAGCTGCCTGGCATGGACCGGGTGGAAGTGCTGTTGCGCGATGATCTTCCCGGCGAGGCGCGGCTGGTCGCCTATGTGCCGTCGACTCAGGCGGATGCAGCGGTGCTGCGCAGTCATCTGCTGACGCGGGTGCCCGACTACATGGTGCCGTCTGCGTTCGTAGGCGTGCATCAGTGGCCGGTGACTGCCAATGGCAAGTTGGATCGCGCTGCGCTGCCGAAGCCGCCGCAGCAGGAAGTCGCAGGGCAGGCACCGCGCACGCCGCTGGAGCAGGAACTGGCCGGGTTGTTCGCGCAGGCGCTGGGGCGTGAATCGCCCGTGGCCGTCGATGTGGATTTCTTCAGTCTCGGTGGCGACTCGCTTTCGGCCGTGCACCTGCTGCTGGCCATCGAGCAGCGCTGGCGTTGCGAGCTGGGCCTCGGCGCGCTGTTCGCGCAGCCAACCGTTGCCGCGCTGGCGGCACGCATTGCTGAGCCTCCGGCACGTGCCGATCACGCGTTGGGACCGGTGATTGCGCTGTCCGCGTCCGACGAATCAACCGTGGCGCCCTTGTTCGTGCTGCACCCGGCCGGGGGCATTGCATGGAACTACCGCGCGCTTGCGCGGGCGTTGCAGCCAACGCGCGCGGTGTACGGGCTGCAATCACCGGCACTCGATCCCACGCAACCGCTGCCAGGCAGCATCGAGGCCATGGCCAACGACTATGTGCAGCGGGTGATCACGCTGCAGCCGCAGGGGCCGATCCATCTGCTCGGCTGGTCGGTCGGCGGCATCCTTGCGCAGGCGATGGCGGTGCGTCTGCACGACATCGGCCGCGAGGTCGGCGAACTGGTGCTGCTCGATGCCTATCCCAGCGAATGCTGGCGTGCCGAACCGGAGCCCGACCCGATCGCGGCGCTGCGGGCGCTGTTGGCCATCGCCGGGCACGATCCTGACGCGCATCCCGAGCTGGACGACCGCGCGCGCATCCTCGCCTTCCTGCGGCGCGGCGGCAGCGCGCTGGGCAGCCTGCCCGAGGTGGTGCTCGACGGTGTGGTGCGGGCGGTGACCGGAACCAATCGACTGATCCGCGAACACCAGCACCGACCCTTCGTGGGAACGCTGGCGCATGTGCGCGCCGGACGCGATCATCAGGCACGGCCACAGTTGCAGTCCGCACTGTGGAAGGCCCATGCGCTGCAGGTGGATGCCATCGAGCTGCCGTTCCTGCACGCCGAACTGACCGGGCGTGATGCCGTGGCACAGCTGGCACCCTGGCTATCGGCGCGTCTGCAGCAGTGGGACAGGCAACAGGAGAATGCAACGTGCAGTTGACGGGTTTTGAAGGAAACGTGGCGCTGGTGACCGGCGCAGCCGGCGGTATCGGCGCGGCGCTGGTGGGGCAACTGCTGGACGCAGGATGCCGGGTCGTGGCGACCGATCGTGAGCGGCCTGCGCCGGCGGCCGACGATGGGCGCGTGCAGGCCTTCGCACTGGATGTCACCGACGGCGCGGCCGTAGACGCCCTGGTCGACCAGGTGGAAGCCACGGTGGGGCCGATCATGCTGGCGGCCAGCGTGGCCGGCGTGTTGCATGTCGGCGAGGTCGTGGACACCAGTGACGCGGATTGGCGCAGGGTGTTCGCTGTCAATGCCGACGGTGTGTTCCATGTCGGTCGCGCATTGGCGCGGGTGATGTCGCCGCGCCGGCAAGGCGCCATCGTGACCGTCAGCTCCAACGCGGCGGGCGTGCCACGGCATGGCATGGCCGCCTATGCGGCCTCGAAGGCGGCGGCGACGATGTTCACCCGCTGCCTGGGCCTGGAGCTGGCGCCACTGGGCATCCGCTGCAACATCGTGGCGCCGGGCTCCACGTTGACCCCTATGCAGACCGGCATGTGGGAAGACGAGCAGGGCGCGGCGCGGGTGATTGCAGGCAATCCGGCGACCTACAAGGCTGGCATCCCGTTGCGCAAGCTGGCCACGCCGGAGGACATCGCACAGGCGGTGATGTTCCTGCTGTCCGAGCAGGCTGGGCACGTGGCGATGAGCGATCTGTACGTGGATGGCGGCGCCACGCTGCGCGGGTAGGCATGCACTCTGTAGAGCCGAGCCCATGCTCGGCTTATTACGCAATGCGGGAACATTCCGTGCAGAGCAGCCGAGCATGGGCTCGGCTCTACAGAATCTATCGCGGCGTGACGGGTAGTGGCTGCGGCAGGGTGAGCCGATAGACCAACACCCGGTTGTCGTTGTCGTACGCACTGTCGCAGTGCTCGCCCTGCATGCGGCAGTTGCGGGCGATGAAGTCGTTGTCGTTGCCGATCAACAGCAGTACGTCGTTCGGGTGCTCTGGATCAAGCGCCGGCAACACGTCCATCGCCTCCCATTTCTCCGACAGCAGCCCCGGGTGCGGGCCGCGCCCTGTATCCAGATCCAGCCCGGCCCGGGCCAGTTGTGGCCGGTCGAGCAGGTTCAGCACCTCTTTGACCTGGGCGGGCACGATGCCGGTCTTCAAGATCGCAACAGCCGGATCGGCCAGCACCGATGCTGTGCCGGTCTCATATTCCGTATCCACCAGATTGGAGGCCTGCGCCACGTTCACCAGCAGCACCGATTTATAGACGATCGGGTCATCGCCATCCTTGCCCAGGCCATTGCCATCGCGCGCCAGCATCAGGAATCGCGCGTTGTCCAGCGCACGCAGCTCGCTCTGTGCAGCGGTACGGTCGAGCTTGCCCTTGCCGTCATGGGCATGGGCGGGCAGGACCATCACGTGATGGCCGACCGGCTGCGTCGGCGTCGGGTTGGCCGACACGTCGTAGACCAGCACGCGGGTATTGATGCGGCCGGCGGCATTGCCCACCGCGCTGTCCTGGATCAGCGCACTCTGCAGGGCAACAAACAGCCGGGTGCCGTCGGGCGACAGGCTCATGCCTTCCACGCCCTGGTTGTTGCGGCGCCCGGTCTGCGGCGCGGCCAACGATCCAAAGGCAGGCTTGCCATCACGTTGTGGCCGGATCGCCAGCGGCGGCACGATCACGCCCTGCAGCCGGCCCTGTGCATCGAAGTAATAGACGTTGGCGGTGTACTCGTCGCCGATGTAGAAGTGGCCGTCGGCAGTGAACTGCAGGGATTCCGCGTCGAGCGCGACCTTGCCGGCCCCCGCGCCCACGGCGGGCGAGGGCAGCACCACGCCACGCTGGTTGATCGTGTGCTCACCCGGGTCGGCACCGGTGAAGGGCTGGCCGTTGTAGTCCTTCAGTACCAGCCCCTTGTCGGGCGCCATCGTCACCACGCCGAAGCCCTGGGACGTCCCCTGCGGCCAGTCGATGCGCAGCTTCATGCGCTCCAGGCGGCCGGCGTAGTCGTAGAACAGGCCGGCCTCCGGATCGTTGCGGCCGCGGTCGGGCAGCGTCCACAGCACCCCCTGGTAACCCCGCGCGGTGCGCCGCCACGTGCCCGGCTGTATCGCCAACGACGAGAACGAGCCCAGCGTATCGCCGAGGAAGTCCACGGTGCCTGCCGGCAATCGCCCGGCGGCGACCAATCCCTTGTCCACGTAGGTGAAGCTGCCCACGTCCACCGCGCGTGGTGGCATGCCGCGGGCTTCATGCGGTGCGTTGTAGCCGCTGACCGAGAGCGCGGCCAGCAGCAGGGCAGTAGCGGACATCGATGGACTCCTCGGCCGGCGATCAGAAGCGGACGTCGATGGTACCGAACACCTGGCGCGGTGCCGACGCATGGAACACATACAGCTTGCCCGACGGGTCGCTGGGTGCGAACACGCTCGAATCCAGGTTGCTGGCGTAGCGCTTGTCACCCAGGTTGGTGACGTTCAGCGACAGGCGCATGCCCTTGGCGAAGCCAACCTGGCCGAAATCGTAGCCACTGGCAAGGTCGAAGACGGTGAAGCCGCCGAAGCCCTGGTCGTTGGTATAGGTGTAGAAGCGCTCGCCGGTGTACTTGCCGCGCAGGCTGGCAAACCAGCCGTTGTCGCGCCAGGTGATCTCGGTGGCCAGCAGCTGCTTGGGCGTGTCGGTCTGGATCTTGCCCTTGATCTGCTGCTCGACGCCCGCCTGGATGTAGTTGGAGGCATACGTCGAGCGGTTCAGCGACGCGGAGGTGTACCAGCTGAAGTGCTCGTTCGGTGTCCACAGCACGGTCAGTTCGGCACCGCGGCTGTCGACGCCGCCGACGTTGTAGAAGCGGTTGCCGCAGGTCGGTCCGACCGGCTGCCGCGAGTCGCAGGGGTTGTACTGCAGCAGGCGGTTGTCGAAGCGCACGCTGTAGGCAGCGACCGATGCCTGCAGGGTGTCGGTGACGAAGCGGTAGCCCGCTTCCAGCGAACGTGATTCTTCCGGCTTCAGGTTGCCTTGCGCGTTCCAGGTGGCCTGGCTGACCGCCTGTGGGCCCAGCTTGAAGCCGCCCTGGAACATGGCGATGTTCTCGGCATAGCTGGCGAACACTTCGTGATGCTCGCTGAGGCGGAAGTTCGCACCCACGCTGGGCAGGAAGTTCTTGCTGGCCTTCAGCGAACCGGTGGCGAACTGGTTGTTCGAGCTCGGCGAGATCGGTGTCTTCGCATCGCCGGGCAGTGCCTGCGCGTCGGAGGTGGCATGCGGGCTCTTGGCGCCGAACTCCAGGGTCAAACGGTCGTCAAGCAGGCGCCAGGTGTCCTTCAGGAAGAACTGGTGGGTCTTCCAACGCGTACGCTGGGCGAACACACCCACATCCGAGGGCAGGGTGTTCATGCCGCTCAGGTCGCGTGGGCCGTCCACTGCGGTCTGGTAGCGTTCGGCGCTGCTGGTGTTGCGTTCGTACCAGACGCCACCTTCGATGCGGTGTGCACCCAGCTCCCAATCGAACGACAGCGTGCCGCCGTCGCGGTCGATGGTGTAGATGGTGTTGCGGAAGATGATCGGGATTTCCTGCGCAGTGCCCTTGTTCGACCAGGCGCCGCTGTTCCAGTTGTGGCCCTCGCCACGGTCGTCGTGGTGGTAGCCCAGCGCCCGCAGGGTGAAGCCGTCGGCGAGGAAGAAGTCGCCGGCCAGGTAGTACAGGTTGTCATCGCGCAGGATCTGCCCGGCAGTGAAGGCGCCGTCGGCGTCCTTGTCTGGAACGCTGTTGTCGCACTTCTTCGCGTTGAGGCTGGCGGTGTTGCAGTAGGCCTTGGCCACGGCCTTGTTCCAGTCCGGTGCGTAGCCGCCCCAGTCCCAGCCCAGGCCGCGGGACATCTCGTCCTTGGACAGGTAGAAGTAGTCGGCCTGGCTGGTGCGCGAGGTGTCGACGAAGCCGGTGATCTGGCCGCTGCCGAAGTTCCACACGCCCTTGGCGTTGAACTGCCTGGTGGTGGATTTGTTGTACGCGGTCTGGTCGTTCCACAGGTCCGAGACCGCGTTCATGCCCGACACGTAGCCGGAGAATCCGTTGTACTCGCCGCTGTCCACGCGCACGAAGGTGCGGCGGTTGGCATCGCTGCCGAAGGTCTGCACCACGCGGCCGCCCAGTTCCTGCGCCGGCCGGTCGGAGGTATAGGAAATGGTGCCGCCGAGGTTGCTGGTGGACGGCGTGCCGAGGCTGCCGATGCCCACGGCCAGCTCGGCGCCCGCCATGTTCTCGCTGATCAGCGCACGGTTGATGGTCAGGCCGTTGTAGTTGTTGTACGCACCGTCGCCCAGCGGCACGCCGTCCAGCGTGTAACCCAGCCGGGTGGCGTTGAAGCCGCGAAGGCTGAGGGTCATCGACTGTTCGTTGGTACCCAGCGCGTCGGCCGACTGCGCGTTGACGCCCGGCAGCAGGTTCAGCGTTTTCTGCAGGCTGGTGCCAGGCGGCAGGATGTCCAGGTTCTCGCGGGTGATGCGCTGCACCTGGCGCGCCTCGCCACTGCCGATGACTGAAACGGCATCGAGGTCGGTGGCCGACGGCGCCTGCTGCGCCCATGCGGTCGGCGCAAGGGCAAGGGACAACGCAGCAGCCAACAGGGTCTTGGTCATGGAGCAGGCACTCAGGCAGGCGCGAGCCGCCGCGTGGAAACGGAGCTCAGGCAGATGAAGGGGGAAGATGCGATGTGATCAGCGGCGCCGCAGGCGCCGTTCGATCAACGTGAAAATGGTGCGCTAGTCAGATGACTGTCTGGTGACATGTTCAGTTGTTGTGAGGCGCAGACCTGTAGCGCCGAGCCCATGCTCGACTGCTTTCGGGTGCAGCCGAGCATGGGCTCGGCTCTACAAGGAGCTTCAGGGGCAAGGTAGATGCCGACCTTGGTCGGCATGCGCGGCGCCGAATTGTCGATGCGTAGCATTGATGGAGAAGCGCCAACCAAGGTTGGCCACTACCAGAATCGCCGATCCAGGTCGGCGTCAACGCGCGCTCAATCCGCTTTGCGTGGCTTGCGCGTGCGCTTGGGCTTTGCTGCGTCACCGCTGCTGGCGGCGCCATCCTGCAACGCCTGCAGCCACGACAGCGTATCGACGTAGTCGATGAAGTGGCGCAGATACCCGGGGCTGGTCGCCTGCATCGTGTCCAGCATGCGCTGCACCAGCACTGCCGAGTTCAGTGGGCCGCCGTCGGCCGGGGCCTCGGTGCGCAGCGAGCGGCGCACCTGCAGTTCGCTGCGCAGTTCGGACCACTCGCGGCGCACCTCTTCCAGCATCGGCACCTGCGGATAGTGCGCAAGTGCACGCGAGCCGGCATCCAGATCGCGCACCAGCGCACGCAGTCCATCCAATGGCGAGGAATCAGCTGCCATCGCCGCTCTTTTCGCCCGGTGCAGCCGCCTTGGGTTTGGGAATCGGCGCGATCTCCACGCGGCGGTTGCGCGCGCGGCCCTCTTCGCTGGCATTGGAACTGACCGGCTGCTCGCTGCCGAAGGCGGCGGCGAACACCGCATCGGCCGGTACACCGTCGGCGATCAGGGTCCGAGTCACCGTCAGCGACCGCTGCGCCGACAACTCCCAGTTGTCGGCGAAGCGGCGGTTGCCTTGGCGTACCGGCGCGTCATCGGTGAAGCCGCTGACCATCAGGATTTCTTCGCGCGAACCCAGGTACGCTGCCAGCGGCCCGGCAAGGCTGCGCAGGAGCTCCTGGCCTTCCGGCTGCAGCTGATCGGAGTTCAGCGCGAACAGCACGTTGCCGCTGATGCCGATGCGACCGTCCACCAGCGTCACGCGGCCGGCGGCAAGCGGGCCGGCCAGCGCCTGTTCCAGGGTCTGCAGGCGCTTGGCCTCGGCCTGGCGTTGCTTGACCTCCTGGTCCAGCCGCTGCGACAGCTCCAGCTGCACGGCAACCACGCCGACCAGGATCAGCACGAACGCACCCAGCAGCACCGACATCAGATCGCCGAATGCCGCCCAGATCGGGGCGTGCGAGCCGCCATCGATCTCCAGCTCGTCGCTCATGCGCTGCCGGCCTTGCCGCGGCGCGCGGCCAGCTGCTGCAGTTCTTCCATCACCTGCTTCTGCGACAGCAGGCTGAGGTCGACCACCTCGCGCGCCTGCGCCACGTAGTACGCCAGCTGCTCATCGCTGCGCGCGAGCGAGGCATCCAGTGCGCCACCGATCTGTTCCAGGCGTCCCGACAGCTCCGCCGAGGCGGTACCGAACTGTTCGACCGCAGACCCGAAGGTGCCGGCCAGCTGGCCCACCTCGCCGGCACTGCCGCTGAGCAGGGTGGCGATGCCATCGAGCTTGCCGGTCTCGGCCGTGATGTGGTCGGTGAAGCGGTTGCCGACGCGTTCCAGCAGTTCGGCCGAACCACCGACCAGCGCGTCCACGGCCGTGCGCTGTTCGTGCGAGGCGTGGTTGATCGCCTCCAGCAGGGTCTGCACGGTGGCGAGCAGGTGGCCACGCTCCTCCAGCATCGCGTTGTCGCGCACCAGGCTTTCGGACAGGGTGCTGCGCAGTTCGTTGATGACCTCGGCCGCGGCCTTCGGCGCCTCGGCCGCGGTCTGCAGCAGGGTGGAGACTTCGGCCAACGTGGCGCTGGCCTGGGCGCGGCCGTTCTCGCCGATCTGCTGCGCGGTCTGCGCCAGCGTGTCGCACACCTGCTGCTGCTGCGTGGACAAGCGTTCGCCATCGGCCTGCAGGCGCGCGGCAAGGTCGGTCGAAACGTTCTGCAGTGCGTCGCTCCAGCGCTGCAGGCGCTGTTCGTCCGCGGCCACCAGCTGGGCCTGCAACGCGGCATGCGCCTGCTGCAGCTCGGTACTCACCGCGTCCCAGCGTTCCTGACGCTGCTGCTCGCGCGCATCCAGGCCGGCCTGCAGCTCGGCATGCGCGGTGGCGATGGCGGCCTGTGCAGCCTGCCAGTCCTGCAGGCGCTGTTGTTCGTGGTCCTGCAGCAGCGACTGGCCGGCGGCGTGGCGCTCATCCAGCGCCTGCAGCAGCGCCTGCGCACGTTCGTCCAGGTGGCTGCTGGCACGCTGCAGTGCCTGCTGCTGACGCTCGACCAGTTCACTGTTCAATGCATGCTGCTGTTCGGCAGCGGCACGCCAGGCGTCGGCGTTGCCGCTGGCGTCGGCCTGCAGGCGCTCGCCGATGCGCACCACCAGCGCTTCACTCTGCGCGCTCTGGCCTTCGCTGAAGGCCTGCAGATGCTGGCGCAGTTCAGAAACCAGTGCCTGCTGCGCGCCAGTCTGCTCGGCCACGACGTTGGCCCAGCTGGCCTCGGTGGCCACACGGCTGCGCTCGAAGCCTTCAGTGAGGCCGTTCAACTGCTGCTGCACCGCGTGTTCGACGCGCGAATGCAGCGCCTGGCCGTGGCTGGCCAGACCGGCCAGCGTGGCTTCGGCCATCGGCTGCAGGGCGCCCCCGATGGCGGCGGCACTGGCTTCGGCGCCTTCGCGCAGCGACTGCTGCAGCGAGGTGGCCAGGCGTTCCTGCAACGCCTGGCTCTGCGCCAGGAATTCGGCCTGGCCGGCCAGCAGGCGCTCATTGGCGGCCGCGCTGTGTTGTTCGAAGGTGCTGGTCATCGCCTGCAGGCGATCGACCAGCGCAGGCAGCGCCGCAGACTGCGACTGCAGCAGGCGCAGCGACTCGGCACGCTGCCAGGCTTGCGAATACGGATGCAGGTCAGTGGCGATGGCGCGGTCCAGCTGCTGCACCACCTGCAGGCGGTCGCGGCGCAGCAGCGCCGACAACAGGCCCAGCATGGCCGAGCTGGCCACACCGGCGATGGACGTGCCGAACGCCACCGCCAGGCCCTGCACCGGCGAGGCCAGCGAGCCGCGGATGGCCGCCATGTCGGTAGCGCTCTGCAGGGCCAGGCCCGTGCCGCGCAGGGTGTCCATCATGCCCAGCAGCGTGCCGAGCATGCCCAGCAGCACCAGCAGGCCCACCAGATAAGGGGTCAGCACCGGCGAGGGCAGGGCGGTGCGTTCGCCCTCCACGCGCAGGCGCACCGCATTGCGCAGGCCCAGCGGCACACGCTCCAGCCACGGCGCCAGACTGTCCTTGGCCAGCGAAACGTCATTCAGCGCGGCGCGCAGGCCATTGCTGGCCTGCCGGTAACGGTACAGCTCGACGCCACCGGCGATGTAGCAGGCCGCGATGATCGCGGCCACGGCCGCACCCAGCGGGTGCACCGAGACGTAGCCGACACCGATCCAGCACACGGCCAGCAGGCCAGCAAGGAAGACAAGGACGTGGAAAACAGTTCTGGACATGGTGTTCCGGTCAGTGTGAGCGCAGGGCGGCAAGCAGCCCCTGGATCGGGTGGAAGCGCAGTTGCAGCTCGGCGAGCAGCAGCGTGCGCATGTCGTGGCGGAAGGACGCGCGCCAGCCGGGCTGGCCGTGCACGCGTTCGAATCGGGCACCCAGCACCGCTGGGGCGGTGGCAAGCAGGCTGTGCTCGCGCGGGCTCAAGGTCTGTTCCATCACCGCATCGACCTCGGCCAGCCGCGCCAGCTCGGGTGAGGCCAGCATCAGCTGGTCGCGCAGGCGGCCGCGCAGGCGACCGGTGGCGGTCTGGATGGCCTGTTGCAGCACCCGGTAACGCTGCCGCAGCGAAGCGAAGTTGGGTGCCGCAGCGGCCTCGGCCAGGTCCAGCAGGCGCTCGGCCTCGACGTCCTCGCTCAGCGAGGCCAACAGGCTCGCTTCGGCCTGGGCGCAGTCGGCCAGCAGATCATCAAGGGCCTCGGCAGCCTCGGCCGGTTCAGCCAGGCGGCCATCCAGCGCCCCCGCAAGGGCCACGGCACGGCTCCAGTCCACCCACTGACCGAGGCGATCGGTCAGGGCGGGACTGGAGGCCGGCATCGCGCCGTCGCTGAGACGGGCGAGCAGACGGAGGAAGTCCGGTCCACCCAGGACCGGCTGCGCTGCGTTCGCCATCAAGGGGGTGGGGGCCAAAAACCGTTGATTTTACAACCAGATGAAGCCGGCCGTATGAAGGCGGGGCGGAGGGGCAGCAACGATCGGGCCGCAGGGCTTAAAATGGTCGGCTGTACCACCGCACCCCGACTTCTGGAGCTTGAGATGACCGTTGCGCAGTTCTACCCGATCGGCACCCCCGGACAGCCCTGGGGCGACGCCGAACGCGCGCAGTGGCGGGCCCGCCAGCAGCGGCAGCGCAGCTACCATGAAGACGTGGTGACCGCGCTGGAGCGGCTGGACGAGCGCTTCGACGTGGTCCAGTACGGCCAGCTCGACTACGCCCCGGACCACTACCCGCTGTTTGCGGTGGTGAACCACGACTGGAACCCGGCCCTGCCGACCGCGCTGGTCACCGGCGGCGTGCATGGCTACGAAACCAGCGGCGTGCATGGCGCCCTGCAGTTCCTGGAACAGCACGCCGAGCGTTACCTGGGCCGCTTCAACCTGATCGTGGCCCCGTGCGTGAGCCCGTGGGGCTACGAGCGCATCCAGCGCTGGAATCCCAATGCCATCGACCCCAACCGCAGCTTCCGTGACGGCGGCCTGATCGAGGAAGCCGCCTCGCTGATGCGCTGGGTGGCCGAACGCAAGGCCAGCATCCGGGTCCACCTGGACCTGCACGAGACCACCGACAGCGACCTGCATGAGTTCGACCCGGCCCGTTGCGCGCGCGATGGCAAGCCGTTTGAGCGCGACACCATTCCCGATGGCTTCTATGTGATCGGCAACAGCGAAGACCCGCAGCACGAATTCCAGAAGGCACTGATCGCCGCCGTGGCCCCGATCACCCACATTGCCCCGGCCGACGCCGAAGGCAATCTGGTGGGCATGCCGCTGCAGTCGCCGGGCGTGGTGTGGGGCGAGTCGCGTTCCATCGGTGCATGTGCCGGCTTCACCGATGCGCTGTATGCCACCACCACTGAGGTGTACCCGGACAGCCCGCGCACCAACCCGCAGGAATGCAACGACGCCCAGGTGGCGGCGGTGTGTGCGGGGTTGGATTTCGCCCTGGCGCACTGAGCGGGACGCGGTCGAGCCGAGGCAGGCCTGGCTCGCCGCCCCCTGTGCGCCCGGTCTGCTGCGCCGGTGTGCAGGATCAATGGATCGAATCACATGGCCAACATCAACCATTTGTCCGGCGAACCGCCTGCGGGCGGCTCGGCTTGCCCGCCTGAAGAAGTGGGGGCCGTGGGCCTGGTCTATGTGGCCGATGGTGAGGAAGGCCCGATGGCGGCCGCCGCTTCCGGGCAGCGCGTCGATCGCCCGGACGACCGCCCGCCGTGGATCGTTGTTGATCACCACGTGCATTCGGTGATCGTTGCGAAATGGCCGGGCAGGCTGTTGAAGGTCCGCGTACTGCGTCCGGCAGCCGAGCAGCCGCTCGTCGACGCCGGCTACACCCGTGCGACTGCCGTTGATGTTCTGGAGGCGCTGCCGTTGGCGGTGCTTTTCGGTAGCAGCGGCGAAGCCGTCGTTGAATTACTGAACGCCATTCCGGGACTTTCGGCGACAGTGATCGCCGCCCTGGGCGAGCAGGTCGATGCGCAGGCAGCGGCTGTACACAATGCGGCCTGGGATAGATGGCTTGCCCGCGTTGACCCCGGCTCGCCGTTCATCGGCCAGGAGCATGCAGGCGTCCTCGCAATGGGGGCGCATGCGTCCCGGTCGCCGGTGGGCGCCGCGCCCTCGATCCTGCACGCCGTGTTGCGCAGGCACGCACGCGACACGGCGGGGGAGGGCGCGTTCATCGAAGACGAGGGAGAGCCCGTGTTCAACGTCAGCTGGTCACGGGCGGCCGCCTGCCTGCAGCATGCGCTGATCGGCGTCGGTGCGGAGGAGTCGCTGCTCACTGCCGCCGAGCGCGCCGTTCTTGTCCGTGCCTGGAAAGGCACAAGGCGTGCTCCCGCTCCCTAGCGCCGGCGCACGGAAGAATGCGTTGTTTGTTCAAGCGCCGGTGCGGGCGTTGCGCGATGATGGCGCTGGTTCCAGGCAAGCAGGACTGCCGTGCGCGATTCGAGCCCCCCCGCCTTTCCCGCTACGCCCTCGCCGCGGCGCTGCATCATCAGTGGTGAGCGACGGCAACGCAGCGCACCACCGTAGGGGCGATCCGATGTGATCACCTTTCCTTCGCTTTCATCTCTGGCGGCGGTGCTTTGTGATGAGAATCGTGAACTTCTGCGCACCCTGCACAAGCTGCAGCCGCGCTCGCTCACCGAACTGTCCGGAATCTGTGGTCGAAAGGTGCCGAGTCTGTCTCGCACGCTCCGGCTCATGGAGGGTTACGGCCTGGTCGAGCTACGACGGGTCGGGGCAAGGGTCAGGCCGCTGGCGCTTGTGACGACGTTTGTCGTGGTGCTGGATTGAGCCGGGGGCGGAAGCGCGATCGATGACGTTCCACTACTGCACTATAGTAGTCCTGCGCCCGTCCGGGTCCGGGAAACCAAAGGGCAACAACTGAGGCGCAGGCTTCCGATACCCGGATTCTCTGGCAGAGGCCTCGCATCGAAATGGGTACTCGCCCCTCGGAGGATGGATGCGCTATCTGGTTGATCTGGACGTAACAACCTATCTGGCCGCTGGGCGCGACATTGAACAGCTTCTCCCTGAGCGATATGAGATGGATCAGCTTGTGATTCGCTATGTCTCCATCGAGCGCAACAAGCCCAGTTCCTGGAGGGTTCGCCTTTGCGAGGTCCTAGACAACGGAACCCCCGGGTTCATCGATGTATACGAATTCGAGCCAGTGGATCCTGATCTTCCATTCGGAGAAGAATGGATGTTTGATTCCATTGAGAGTGCTTTGAAGTTCGCGGGGAACACTCTGAAAGCACGTCATGACTGCTATGTAAATCGGGGTTTGATCCAGGATGAGTTCAAGGACCGATACCATCCGGAATGGTGATCTTCCAGGTATGGAAATGGCAGGTCTCTGGCCTGGGGCCGGCGGGGCATTGGGCTGCTGGTTGACAATGAAAGAGGACTCAAGCCATTTACACCTTCAATGCCAGTGTTGTTTTTATAGAAGATGACAGCCACTGCCTTGTTGTTGGGCTTGCAGATGGCGCTGATGATCCGTCCCACTACCTGATTCTGCAGAGCAGAAGGGATTTTGACGAGCAGGACATCAGACTCGGCATGGATCGCCTCCATCTCGAGATTGGCGGTGCGCTTCAACCCTGCTACGGCGGATTGGAAAGCGTGGTTCTGCGTGAAGTGTCCCTCGAGTTGTTGATTTCTGGGGAGGCACGAAAGAAGCTTGGAATCGGTGGTGCAATTGAAGTGGTGTTGACGGATGTGAGCTGCCGGGCGCGGCTTGACGTGGCGTTGGCTCAGATGTGTGCGGCGAATGGTGTGCCGTTCGTTGCGGAGAGAAAATGACTCTGTTGCGACGTGGTGACAAGCGAAGTTTTGCTGAGCAGGTTCAGGGAAGTTCTTTTACAGCAGCAGGGTCCGGCATTGACAGCAAGGATGCGACGTAAGAGCCATGATCAGAAAATATTTCAAGCATTGGGCTGAATCGATCCTTGGGGAGGGCATCATCCTTCTTGAGGCAGTAGATGATGAGGTCACCAGGCAAGTGGAGATCTACGGCGAGACGATCATCTGGTGTGACAGGATGGGGCAAAGCGATGATCGCTTCATGCTGGCCGACCAGCCTTTGTCCAACCTTGGCCTGGGGCCGGAGGATGAAGTGGCCGAGTCGGATTTTGAGGCGGCATGGGCAACCGCAAGGGGCTCTCGGTGATGCCGGTGAGTCTTGTGCGCGGTGACGTGCCTGGGGGCGAACTGCGTGCCGAGAACCTGACAGGCTTCTTGCATTGCCAGAGGCTCTAGCGTGGAGGTTTCCGCGGTCTACGTAGATCTTGAATACTATGGTTTCCCCTTGCGAGCGCGCGTTCGCTACCAGCTCGCGTCCAACTATCTTTCCCTTTTCATCTCTGATTGGTTGAAGGAGCGAAGGCTGGATCTGGGGGCATTCAACCGATTCGTATTCGTTGAGGGGTCCCGGGTGGATATGCAGATCGTGGGAGACCGTGCGTTCGCGGTGGGTACTTCCGAGACAGTCAACGCGGCAGGGGCGTCGCTCATTTCCGAAAGGTGCCTTCATTCCGACGTGGATGTTCACAGCTATTTCGTCGGTAAGTATCTGGAAGGTTTCAAGCGTGTTGATGAGTACTTCGGGCTCTCACTGTCGGCTCCACTCGCCGAAGCAATCGCGGTGAACGTCTCGCCGGGTCTGGCCTACGAGACGCCCGCAGGAGGGCACGAAGTGCGTGCTGGAAGGTTGCGCCTGTTCCACCGCTATACCACTGAGCGCTACCAGCTTGTCGCTGCGGAGTCTGGGCCTCAGAAGGGGGGCTCGGAATCTGAATTCATACTCATGGAACTGATCCCCGATCCGTTCAAGGTGCACTACCACGTCTCAACGATTACTGTCGATGGAAGGCGCGTCACCATTGCCAACAAGACGGGCAGCGAAGTTGTTGTGAAGGAACTATAGTTGCCGGGCCTCGCAGCCTCGCGGCGCGGATTTGTAGGCCGGGCGATGTGATCGAAGGCCAAAGGTACCTGACGGGTGTTCATCAAAAGTTACCCGGCTGGTCAGTGCCGGCTTCTGGCACTGCGTCCGGCGCGGCCCAACCCCCGCCCAGCGCCAGGAACAGATTCACCTGACGGTCCACCCGCTGCGCACGCGACGCTGCGAGCGCGGATTCTGCATCGGCCAGCGCAGCCTCGGCAGACAGTACATCGAGGAAGCCGATCCTGCCGAACCGGTACAGCTGCCCGGCCTGGCTGCTCGCATGTGCCGCGTCGTCGCGGGCGAGGGCAAGGCTGTGCTCGCGATCGATCTCCTGCGCATACGCCGACAACGCCGTTTCGGTCTGCCGCAGAGCATCCAACACCGCGCCATCGAACGATGCCAGTGCAGCATCGGCGTTGGCCCCGGCAGCGTCGATCCGTGCGTGGGTTGTGCGGCGGTTCGGCCAGCGCCACGACAGCAGCGGTCCGATGGACGCGCCGATGCTGTCGCTGCCCAGCAGCTTCTTGAATGAACCTGCCGTGCCAGCGGACGCGCCGAGGCTCACCTGGGGATACAGCGCTGCCGTTTCCACGCCGATCATTGCAGTGGCAGCCGCCAGGCTGCGCTCGGCCGCACGGATATCCGGGCGACGCTGGATCAGCTGGCTGCCATCGCCGACAGGAATCAGCTGCTGCAGGCGCGGCGGCTGTTGGCAGTTGGCGACGTCCTGCGGGTAGTCCGCTGGCAGTCGGCCCATCAGCGCTGCCAGTTCGAACAGGGCCGCCTGCCGCTCGGCCACCAGATGCGGAACAGCCGCCGCGCTGCGGTTGACCGCCGCGCGCGCCCGGCTCACGTCGAATTCGGTTCCGCGTCCGCCGGCCGCCAAGCGGGTTGTGGCGTCCAACGTTGCGCGCTGCGTATCGAGCACCCGCTGCGTCGCCGCCAGGGTGAGGTTGGTCGAACAGATGCCAACATACGCGCGGGTGACGGCAGCAGCGACAACCACCCGTACCTGGTCGCGCGCTGCAGCGACGGCCTCTGCATCCGCGCTGGCTGCTTCAATACCGCGGCGGATGCCACCGGCCAGATCCAGCGGGTAGGACAGGTGGATGCCGAGCGCGTATACCTGCGGTGGCGAGGAAGGCGAGGTGTATCCCCCGGCGCGGGCCAGCGTGGCCGATGCGTCGGCGTCGGTGCCTACCGAGCCCTCGGCCCGGACCTCCAACACCATCGCCGTGGCGCGGCGCAGGTTGGCGTCGGCCGCGCGCAGGTCGGTGTTGGCCCGCAGCGCTTCGCTGACGTAGACATCGAGCCGTGGATCGTCGTACAGCTGCCACCAGTGATCCGGCGGCTCGGCCTGTGTGTAGGTCGCCTCGTGGCTCGATACGAATGCGCGGCGGGCCGCCGGGGCGGCGGCGACCGCGTTGGCCGGCAGCGTGTAGTCCGGGCCGGACACGCAGCCGGCCAGCGACAATGCACAGGCGAGCACACCTGCGCGCGATGCGTTGCCGATCACTTGCAGACTCGCGACGCACGCGGGGTGATGGTCACGCTGGCGGTTCTGCCGACGATCAGGCGGGTGTCCGGGGCAACATCATCCAGGCGGATGCGGACCGGTATCCGCTGCGCCAGCCGCACCCAGGTATAGGTCGACGCGACCGACGGCAGCAGGTTGTGGGTGCTTGAGCGCTGGTCGTCGGCGATACCGGCAGCGATGCTCTCGACGTGCCCACGCACGTCGCGGTCATCGCCCATCAGGCGGGCGACTGCGGCATCGCCTTCGCTGATGCAGTTGAGCTTGGTTTCCTCGAAATAGCCCTCGACCCTCAGGCTGCTGCTGTCGATCAGGGCCAGGGCCTGGGCGCCCGGTTGCAGGAAGTCGCCCGGGTGCAGATCGAGGTTGGTGACGGTGCCAGCGGCGCTGGCGCGCACTTCGGTGCGCTGCACGTTCAACAGTGCCACCCGCCGCTCCGCACGGGCCTGCGCCAGACCGGCCACTTCGGTATCGACCTTGGCCGCATTGCGCTCGCGTGTCTCCGAAGCGACAAGGTTGCCCAGCGCCAGATCCCGCTTCGATTCACGGCGGGCGAGGGTGAGCGTGGCCTTCGCGCTGCTCACTGCGGCATCGGCCTTCTCCAGCGCGGCGGCGTAGCGCGGCTGGTCCAGCACCAGCAGCAGCTGCCCGGCCTTCACCCGCTGGTTGTCCTGCACCAGCACCTGGGTCACCAGTCCGCCCATGTCCGACGCCACGCGGATCACGTCCGCGCGTACCCGGCCATCGCGCGTCCAGGGCTGCGTTTCGTATCGGTTCCAGAGGGACAGGGCCGCGATGACGGCGACGGCGAACAGGCAGAGCGTTGCGCTCCAGCGGCCAAGGACACTCAGCACGTGTTTCATTTCAGTTTCTCTAACAGGGGCGCGAGCTGGATCAACAGCTCCGCCAGGATCACGAACAGCGAAAGGCCCACCAGCGGGCGATAGGCGAACAGCCGGTACAGCCCGAGGCTTGCCAGCAGCCGCGAGGCCATCATCGACAGCGCCAGCGCGATGAGCGCCACCGCCAGCAGGCCGGGAATGAAGACGCCATCGATGGAGATATCGGAGAACATCGCATCAGTCCTCATGAGCGAGCAGGTCGCGGCGCAGGCCGCAAAGCAGTGCAAGAACACGCTCGGCTCCCGGTGGCTTGTCATCGAGGATGGCGTCGCGTGTGCGTTCGAGCGATTCCAGTAGCGGCGGGCTCGCCGGGCGAGGAGCGGGGGTGCGGAAGTGGGCAGTGGCGCTGTGCATCAACTGCGCATGACACTCGCGGCTGCCCCGGTCCTTGAGCGTCCTGCCGATCACACGCAGTTCGGCCACGGCACTGGCCGCGCGCATGTCTGCAAACATCGTCCGCAATGTGCGGGCCGCATCCGGACGGCCGCGCAGGCGAGGGGCAAGCAGCGCAAGCCGATCCACCATGCGGCTTGTCCAGTCGCTGGCATTTCGCACCTGCCCGGCCGCCCGACGGGCGATGTCCCGCCTGATCACATCCTGCAGGCGCGCGCGGCTGCGATTGCTGTCCAGGGTCTGCAATAGCGACATGCTGCACAGCGCCGCCGCCGTGCCGACGAACAGCGCGACGCCGCTGTTGAGCGCCCCCACGATGTTGCTGGCATTGCTGGCGCCCAATCCTGCAATGAGCGGGAAGGTGAGCACTACGCCCAACGCCGCCATGATGAACGGTGGGCGGGCAAGGAACGAGCCACACAACAGCAGTGCGGGCGCCAGCGCCATGGCCAGGCCGACGAAATCGGACAGGCCCGGAAAGATCACCAGCGCGTAGAACAGCCCGACGACCACGCCGATGGTCGACCCGATCAGGTAGCGCATGACATGCCCGGCAGGTGCCTCGGCGGTCCCGAACAACACGCAGGCCGTGCCGATGATGGAGACGGCGGTTGCACCATCGGACCACGCGGTAGCGATCCACAGCGCGCAGCTCAGTACGATGCCGACGAAGGCACCCAAAGCGCTGCGCAGGGCGACCCGGTGATCACGGTGCAGCACGTGGCCGTTCGCCTTGCTGGCGAGGTGCACGGGCACGCGCCGGCGCCAGTCCGGGCGGGCGGCGTGCAGCTGCTCTTCCAGCAGCCGGCAGTCGTGATGCGCAGCATCGAGTTCGGCCTGACGTGTGCAAAGCGCTGCACGCAGCAGGTCCGGCCATGCTGTGTCTGTCGTGCCAACAGGCTGCGCGCGCAGCTGGGCCATCGATTCATCCACCGCGCTGGACAGCATCAGCACATCGAGCATCCGGTCATGCAGTGCGCGCAGGATCTGCACCTGGGCAACGCCGTGCGCGCTGTCGAACGGCAGGTGGATGGACAGCGTGTGCAGTTCGAGCAGGTCCGCGGCTACTTTGGAGCGGTCCTCCGCCAGTACCGTGTCCCTGGCGCCTGCGCGCATGTCCTGCGTCCAGCGTTCCGCATCGCCGAGAATCGACGCCACACGCGCGTGCACACGCGGCGAGACCCGGCGTGGCAGCACCAGCCCGTGGACCAGCGTTGCCGCAAGAATGCCGATCGAGATCTCCTGCACACGGGTGATGGCAATGGTGAAGACTTCACCGGGCACCATCACCGCCGGGAAACCGATCAGGCTGGTGGTGTACCCGGCCAGCAGGAAGGCATACGCACGCGGTGTGCGGTCGAGCATGGCCAGGTACAGGCACAGGCCCATCCAGGCCGCCAGCACCACGCTCAGCACCAAGGGCGCGTTGGCGAACCGCGGCACCAGCAGCACCGTAGCAACCGCACCGCCGACGGTTCCCAGCAGGCGGAACAGGCCCCGGCTGAGCGTTGCGCCGGACATCGGCTGCGACACCAGGTAGACCGTGCCGATCACCCAGAACGGGCGGGTCAGGCCGATGCGCAGCGAGACATACAGCCCGAGGATCGCGGCGAGCAGGCACTTGAGCGAGAACAGCACCGCTTCGCGGTCGACCTTCAATGCGGGCGACGTCAGCAGCGCGCTCGGGCGCGAAAGCCAGGGGCGGGTAGGGGCGGGAATCTGCATGCCGCCATCGTATTCAGCGAGGCCTGCAGCCGAATTTCGCTAGAATGCCAGCCTATCGCTGAATCTGGTCATTGAGAATGACTCGCATCTCGCTGCCTGGCTTTGATCTGGACCCGGACGCGACGGATCGACCTGCAGTGGCCAGCCGCCTGCAGGTGGCCGACCACGATGCCGAGATTCCGGTGCACGACCACCGCAAGGGACAACTGATCCTGGCGCTTCATGGCGCGGTGACCTGCGAGGTGGCCAATGCCCTGTGGATCGTGCCGCCGCAATGCGGCGTGTGGATTCCCGGCAGCCTGCCGCACAGCAATCGCGCCACGGCGAACGCGCGCCTCTGCTATCTGTTCGTCGAGCCGGGCGTCGTCGACCTGCCGCTGCACTGCGTGACGCTGTCGATCTCACCGATGGTGCGCGAGATGATCCTGCACCTGGCCGATGTGCCGCAGGACTACCCGCGCGGCGGGCACGTCGAGCGGCTGGCGCGGGTGCTGCTGGACGAACTGGTGCAGATGCCGGCCGAGCGGTTGTACCTGCCGGTGAGCGATCACCCCAAGATCCGTGCGCTGGCTGCGGCGCTGTCGGCCAATCCGGCGGACCGCAGCACAATCAGGGAATGGGCCAAACGCCTGGCGCTGGGCGAGCGCACCCTGACGCGCCTGATTGATCGGGAAACCGGTCTGTCGTTTGGGCGCTGGCGACAGCAGCTGCATCTGCTGGTTGCGATTCGCGAGCTTGCCGGCGGCGCAGCGGTGCAACGGGTTTCTGAAACCCTGGGCTACGAGTCGGTGACAGCGTTCATCACGATGTTCAAGAAAGCGCTGGGGCAGTCGCCTACGCGGTACTTTGCGGCGCGGCTGCGGAATCAGGATTCTGCTACTCGTGGCGATTGACGTTGACTGGCTGAAAGGAAGTATCAGCTCTCCGCGGAACTGCGTTTGTCGCGTATCGAATAGATCACTGAAAAGATCTTCCAGCCTTGCTCGGTGCGGACCAGCTGCCACATTTCCCTGCCCCAGTTTTCTTTCGCGCCATTGGCGTGGAAGCTGTAGTCGAACGACACCGATGCCACATCGCCGTCTGTGTCGATCTTCGTGTTGAAGAACTTCTCCTCTCGTGGCTCTGCAGTGGCCACGGCCTCATCGATGAGCGAGATGAAGTTGTTCGATGGGATATTTCGTGCCTTGATCGCATCGGGCTTGGCCCTGCGGATGTCCGCCAATCGCCGGTCCTCGGACACCAACTGCCAGCCAATGTCTTCCGGCTTGTCAGAGAAGAACAGCGCCATGTAGGTCGGCTTGTCTTTGTTGATCAGCGAGGTGCGGAAGGACTCGATCACCTGTTCGATCGCTTGCACATCGGCAGGCGTGCTTTGCTCTGCGTAGGCCGGAAGGCAGGGCAACAGGCAAAGGGCGAGGGTGGTGAGGACCGTTCCTGGAATGTGCATCTGTAGTGTCGGGTTGAAGGGGAGGGCGGGCATGCGCATCAGCGAGCGTACGTGCGCCAGAAGAGCACGCGATTGCCTGTGCTGCTTGTTGCGACGAAGATCGACTTGCCGAATTCGGGCTCGCAACGAAAGAAGGTATAGGAGCGCTTCAGAGCGGTCTCACTCGGCCACCAGCTTCGATTGAACAGCGCCGGCTGGGTAGCGCTGTGGTTGACGGGCCGGCAACCGGGCGGCAACAACAACTGCTTGCTGCGTGGTTTGCTGAAGGCAAGCGCGCTCACGTTTGAATCGAGGTCGTGCACCTCGCGCAGGTCGGTCGCCTCCTCGGGCACCCACGCGGGAATCCAGCCCTTGGTAATCATCTCGGCATCGACGGCTTCCTGCTTCGTGGCGTAGGAGCTGTCCATTACCAGATCGCAGGAGGTGAGTACTAAGCAGAGTGCGAAGAGGAGGAGCAGCCTCATGCGGTCTGAAAATGGAGGTAATGTCGGGGTCATAGACGATCCTGCCGCGCATCCTTGCATCACTGGCTTGACGGTGCACGCTAGCACTAATGAAGACTGGAAGCAGTTTGGGGGGAGTACTTTGATCACCAGGGCAGGATCGTTGCCGATATCGATAATCGTGACCGACATCCCACGGCTTGACTTGATTATGTAATGGGCTTGAAGTCGGGAGTCGCTGGTCTGACTGCAGCGGAAATTCGCAATTACCACAAGCATCTCCCTAGAGGAGCTATACTTTGCGGCGTTCTGGAAAGGTGAGTGCCCTGGCATGAAATCCATAGCACTTTGGAGAATGAAGCGCCAGGCCAAGAGTAGTGGTCTGCGCGCCGCTGGCAACTTTTTGATTGCATTTCATACGCGGGATGTTATCTCAGGCTTCACGTTGGATCCTGCTCCATCCTCTACCTATATATGGACCTTCGTAGTTCCGACCTATGATGATTTGTCCTTCCTGCACATGTCTCTAGGTCAGAGGATTGCAAGCGCGGAAGTGGATAAAGATTTTTTCTGTGGGATGCATAAGACGCACGCCAAAAAACTTGAGGCGGTGAAGACGGCGGTAGATCTGTTGATCTATGTCGACGGCCTTGACTTCACTAGCGATTACTCGGAGTGGATAAAATACATATCCGCCATCCGGCTTGGCGATTTCGTTGCGGCAGATGCCACGCTGAAGAGACTTTTGAATTTGCCAATGTCCAATGCGGTTCAACGTAGATTGGATGCAGTTCTTTCTGCACTGAAGAGCGGTGGCGGATCAGGCGCACAGCATCTTCTGGAGAGCTGGTCTGTTCAGACGGCTCGATTAATCGGTGGCAGTTCTGGAGTTTGCGCTCAGCTGTCGATCCCGGAGATGACCAAGCCCCCCCAAGGCTGACAGGTTGGGCGTTCCCAGCTGCGGGGCGGCGTGCATGGGTTCATGCCAGAAGCGGAAGGGAGCATGGACCGCCGTTTGCCAGGGCGAGGCACATTAGCTTCCGCGTGCCAGGGAAGGCCTGATGAAAGCCCAGCGAGCACGGGTTGCATGAGGGCGGAGAATTCCGCACGGAGGCGGTGATGACTTGGATGTTGGTTGTTTTCTATGCGGCCCTCTTGGTGCTCGCGTATTTCGCAATGGTTGGTAGAACTCCCACCAGAAGGCTCATCTCCGCGATTGGAATCATTGCGGTCCAGATAGCTTCGCTTGTGCGGATTCAGATCATTGCCAGAGCGCTGGGCTCGCAGTCCAATCATGGTTCTTATTCCTTGGGAGTCGGTGAGCTCTACCTCGCCATACGCCCCATCCTCTTATTCAACGTGGCAGTGTGCATCGCCCTTGTTCTGATCTTCCTGGTTGCTCTATCCGGAAAGAGGGCGGCAAGCGAGTGAGCGTGGGGCAACGCTGTTGTTGAAACGGAGGAAAACGCGAGACAAAATGGGGCTGCAGTACCGGTGGGCTTTTTGCCGTTCGCTGCTGAGCCTGGAGGCACAAGGTGCATTCCAAGCGAGTCCCGTTCAACGCTCCACCTGCAACCGCCCCATAGCCTGCGCACTCAACGCCAGGCACGCCAGCATCAGCCCTTCCATCACCCGGTCGCCCACATAGTCCTCGGGCTCGCCGTTCTGCCGGGTCCGCTCTGCCGCCAGCAGCACCTCCTGTACCACCCGCAGCCCGGCCAATGCGCAATCGGCATCGGCGAGCGCCATGCAGCGCCCGGGTAACTGGTGCCGCTCCGGCCAGGGCTGCCCGTCGGCCGCAGCGCCTTTGCCGATGCGCTTCAGGTTGGCAATCAGGGTATTCGCATCCACGCAGGGCACAGCCTCTGCCAGGTCATCGGCGTTGGCCGGGTCGCTGTAGGCGTGCAGATGGGGCAGGTCAGATCCGTTCATGGCGAGGCTCCGTGCAAGGCAATCGGTAGCCGCCACACAGAGGTGGCGGACGGTACGAGGTTCGAACACCGGGTTGATCCCAAGCCGGCGGGCACGGGGCCCCCACGTACCGCCCGCCATAGCCGGCAGACGGATTGCCAGCCGGCGCCACGCAAGGTGACGCCGACTGGCAAGCGTAATCACTCAGGAACAACACGGGTGTTCGACGCCCGGCCACCCGTTTTCGGTGGCACGCCATCTCAGCCCGCGTCGCTATGCAATGCCAATCAGAAGAGTTGCAAATAGCTCACGATTGGAGACGCTTTCGGCATTGAACCACGCTGTTAAGTACTGGCAGTGCTGGCTGCCGCGTTGGTCCAGCGCGACCAGGCAATCTGCGACAGGTGTCGTGGTTGTGGGCATGGAGTGAGCAGGGTGGCCGGGGCGAAGGCGACATCACAGTGAACCCGGATGCATTCCGCCGGGCACGGCCCGGCGCTACCATTCCGTCGTGCCTTGACGTTCCCAGCCACCAAGCGCAGGCTTGCCCAGCACGTTTCCTAAACACCAGGGAGACTTATGACAGCCACCGCGTCTCTGCACCCCGCGCCCGACACCCAAGGCCGTTCACGCCTCTGGAACGTCTTCTGGCTGCAGGGGGTCATTCCCAGCAACATTCTCTGGGCTGTTGCCCTCTGGGCCCTGGCCAACCAGCGCACCACGCTGGTGCTGGCGATGTTCGCCGTGCTGCTGCTCTATACCGGCTGGATCATTCCGGCGGTGTGGCGGGCGGCACCCACCGCGCGCACTCCGAATCTGGGCGTTGCTGCGCGCGGGTTGACCGTGGCCTGGGGCCTGAACACGGTGCTGCTGATCTTCTTCCTGACCCTGCAGCTGGTGGCTCAATAGAACTGGATCGGCTCACCGCTGCGGTCGAAGGCGGCGAAGCGGCCGATCTGGCCGTCGTTGATGGCGTTGACCATCAGCCGCAGCGGGCGGGTGGCCTCGTCGGTGGTCGGGGCAAAACCCGCACGGCCGTCCATCGCCGCCACGAACACCATGTCCCACTCCACGCCGGTGGTGCTGGACTCGCTGGCCAACGCCTGGAAGCTGGGCACCTCGGCCGGCAGCTTGTCCACGCACAGCACCGGCGACAGGGTGCCGCCTTCGCCGCGGTCATGTCGGTCACGCTGGTCGTCGGTGGGCGATTCGGGCAGGTCGGCGCGGGCGAATACGAACAGCAGGCGTTGCGGTTCGGCCTGTTCGCCTGCGGCCTGCAGCAGGTGCTGGAAATCGTTCATCATCATGATGGCTGTCACACGCACACGGCACGGAAAGCCGCATGCTGCCACAACGCCCGCGCGGCGTGGCCGGCGGCGATTGATTTAAGTCATCCCGTTGCCAATGCCTGCCGCGTAGGCTGGCGTCAGTCTCAGCAGGCGAGGGTATCCGGGCCGTTCCGGGCACAGGCAAGACGGTGGAACAACAAGGTGGACCAGCCATGAGCCAACTCACCGACGGATTCGGGCGCAGCTTTCCCTACCTGCGCCTGTCGTTGACCGAGGCCTGCAACTTCCGTTGCAGTTACTGCCTGCCCGATGGCTACCAGGCCGATGGCCGCCCGCGCTTCCTGGCGGTGGACGAGATCGCGCGCCTGGTGCGCGCGTTTGCCATGCTGGGGATGACCAAGATTCGTCTTACCGGTGGTGAGCCCAGCCTGCGCAAGGACCTGGACGAGATCATTGCCACGGTGGCGGCCGTGCCGGGCATCCGCAAGGTGGCCATTACCACCAATGGCACGCTGCTGCCGCGTCGCCTGCCGGGCTGGCACCGCGCCGGCCTGACCGCGCTGAACGTGAGCATGGACAGCCTGCAGCGCGAGCGCTTCAGCACCATCACCGGCCACGACCGCCTGCCGGAAATCCAGCAGGGGCTGGAGATGGCGCAGGCACTGGGCCTGCCCGCCATCAAGCTCAATGCAGTGCTGCTACGCGGCCTGAACGACGACGAGCTGCCGCAGTGGATGGACTTCCTGCGCGACCGTCCCTTCAGCGTGCGCTTCATCGAACTGATGCGTACCGGCGACAACGAAGCCTATTTCCAGCGGCACCACCTGCGTGCCGAACACGTGATCGACCAGCTGCATGCCGCCGGTTGGCACGAGCGCCCGCGCGCGGCCGATGCCGGCCCGGCGCGTGAATTCAGCCACCCGCAGCATCGCGGCACGGTGGGCATCATCGCCCCGTATTCGCGTGACTTCTGCAAGGGCTGCAACCGCCTGCGGGTGACCGCCAAGGGCGATCTGCGGCTGTGCCTGTTCGGCGAATTCGGCGTGCCGCTGCGCCCGCTGCTGCAGAGCGACGACGACCAGGACGCGCTGCTGGCACGCATCACCACACAGCTTGGCCTGAAAGCGGCCGGGCACGGATTGCACCAGGGCCAGACCGGGTTGACCCCGCATCTGGCGTCGATCGGAGGATGAGGAACACGATGCGTGGTGAATTGACTGCGGCCTTCCACATGGCCGATGTGCGCGACAAGCGCGTTACCCGCCGCCGCGCGGTGGCGGTGGGCGAGCTGCATGCCGGACCGGTGGCCTACCCGCTGATTGTCGAGCGCCGCCTGCCCAAGGGCGACGCGCTGGTGATGGCCGAGATTGCTGGCTTGCAAGGCGCGAAGATGGCCTCGATGCTGATGCCGCTGTGCCACCCGCTGCCGCTGGAACTGGTGCAGGTGTACTGCGCGCCGGTGCCGGAACGGCAGTCGATCCGCGTGTGGTGCGAGTGCGCCAGCGAGGCCCGCACCGGTGTGGAGATGGAAGCATTGGCCGGGGTGAACGCCGCACTGCTGACCCTGTACGACCTGAGCAAGCCGGTGGAGCCGGCACTGCGCATCGAGGGCATCCGTCTGCTGTTCAAGGAAGGCGGCAAGCGCGGCCTGTGGCTGCATCCTGATGGCATGGAGGATGGTGAGCGCGAGCGCTTCAGGCCGCGTCCGCCGAAGGGCTTGAACGGTGCTGCCTGCGCGGTGATCACCCTGAGCGATCGCGCGAGCGAGGGCACGTATGCCGACGAGTCCGGGCCGAAGCTGGTGAGCGGGCTGCAGTCGCTCGGTGGCGAGGTGGTGGCTGCCGAGGTACTGCCCGATGGCGTCGAACCGCTGGCGGGCCGCCTGCGCGCGCTGGCGGGCGAGGGCGTACGCCTGTGCCTGTGTACGGGCGGCACCGGGCTTGGCCCGCGCGACCTGACCCCGGAAGCGCTGCGTTCGTTGAACGCGCGACCGGTGCACGGCCTGGCGCAGATGGTGCGCGCGTTGAGTGCGCAGCACACGCCGATGGCCTGGCTGAGCCGTGCCGAGGTGGTGCAGCTGGATGACATGCTGGTATTTGCACTGCCGGGCAGCCCGCGCGCGGCTGCGCAGTGCCTGGACATTCTGGCGCCTGTGCTGGGCCACGCGCTGGCGATGGTCGATGGCGGTGGCCACGCATGATTGCCTACAGCGAAGCGCTGCAGCACCTGATGGCGGCGGCCACACCGCTGCTGGCCGAGCGGCTGACACTGCATGAGGCGGGTGGTCGCATCCTGGCCACGGACATCATCAGCGGGCAGTCGCTGCCGCCGTTCGACAATTCGGCGATGGACGGCTTCGCGCTGCGCGCCAATGGCACGCCCTTCGAAAGCGGTACCGGGTTTGCGGTGCAGGGCTGGCAGGCCGCAGGCGATGCCGGTGCCGAGGGCGGCGAAGGTGCCTGGGAAATCATGACCGGCGCGCGCATGCCAGTTGGGCTGGATACGGTGGTGCCGATCGAGAACGTGGAGATCCTCGCCAGCGACGATGGCCGGCCGACCCGCATCGCGTTGAAGAGCGCGGTGAAGCCTGGCCAGAACGTGCGCCTGCGTGGACAGGACGTGGAAGAGGGCGAGCGCGTGCTGCGGGCCGGGCAGGCGCTGGACATCAATGCGCGCACCTTGCTGCACGCCATCGGCGTGGCCGAGGTGACGGTGGTGGCGCGGCCGAAGGTCGCTGTCATTGCCACCGGCAAGGAGCTGGTGACCGAAGCGGCGCAGGCGCTGGACTCCGGGCAGATCCGTGACAGCAACCGGCCCTATCTGATCGGCCGCCTGCAGGCCGCCGGTGCCGAGGTGGTGTGGCAGGGCACGGTGGGCGATGAAGTGGCTGCCTTCGATGCAGTGCTGGATGACGCGCTGGTGGCAGGGGCGCAGGTGCTGGTGAGTACCGGCGCGGTGTCGGCCGGCCGCTACGACTTCATTCCGGATGCGCTGCGCGCGCGTGGCGCCCGCATCGTGTTCCACAAAGTGGCGATCCGCCCGGGCAAGCCGCTGTTGTTTGCAGTGCTGCCCAATGGCGCGCTGTATTTTGGCCTGCCCGGCAACCCGGTGTCGGCGGCAGTGGGGCAGCGCTTCTTCGTTGAACCGGTGCTGCGTCGCATGCTGGGCCTGGCCGCCGAGCCGCTGCTGCAGCTGCCGCTGCAGGCCGACGTGCGCAAGCCGCCGGGCCTGCGCTTCCACGCGCGGGCGCGGGTGGAAGTGGACGCGCAGGGACGCTTGAGCGCGCGCGTGCTGGCCGGTCAGGAATCGTTCCGTTTGAAATCCATGCTGCAGGCCAACGCTTGGGTAGTGCTGGAGGGCGAGGGCGACCTGGCCACGGCCGGCACACCGGTGCGCGTGCAGGGCTGGGGCCATCAGGACCCGCTGCAGCTGGCGAACCAGGAGTCATGATGAAACAGGTGAATCTGCAGTTGTTCGGTGCGTTTTCCGATCTGGATGCCAGCCGCGAGATCGCGCTGGAGGTGGCCGGTGGCACCGTGGCCGATCTGCGCCAGGCGTTGCGTGAGCTGTTGCCGCTGCGCTTTCCCGGTTTCCGCGCTGGGTTGCTGGACTATTCGGCCTTCGCCGACCAGCAGCGCGTGCTGCGTGACCACGAAGCGCTGCCCGCCGATGGCAAGGTGGCGATCCTGCCGCCGGTGAGTGGGGGCTGAGCCATGAGCAACGTGACTGCGAAAGTGGTGGACCGCGCGCAGCGCGCCATCGATCCGGCCGAAGGCGTCGCAGCGGTGTCCGACCCGGCATTCGGCGGCATCGATGTGTTCATCGGCAAGGTGCGCGACTTCAATGTGGGGCGGCCGGTGACCGGCATCACCTACGACCTGTTTGAACCGCTGGTGCTGAACGAGATCCAGCGCTTGGCGGCGGAGATCGAGGCGACGTTCGGGCCGAAACTGAAGTTGTACGTGGCACATGCCAAGGGCCGTCTGGGCATTGGCGATGTGGCGGTGGTGGTGGCCGCAGGCAGCCCGCACCGCGATGAAGCGTTCAGGGCGTGCCGGCAGCTGATCGAGGCAGTGAAACACCAGTGCCCGATCTGGAAGCAGGAACATTACGAAGATGGCGACAGCGAGTGGAGCGAAGGCTGCACGCTGTGCCACGCGGACAGTGAGCCGGCACATGAGCACCACTGACGGCAGTAGATCCACGCCATGCGTGGATGGCGCCTTCTCCGCGCGCCCGGCCGGGGCAGCCACGCATGGCGTGGCTCTACTGGGGCGAGCCTGCACGGTTGCGCCATGCGTGGATGGGGCCTTCCCGTCGCGCCCGGCCGGGGCAGCCACGCATGGCGTGGTCGGGTGTCCCGCGTGAACACGACCATCGCCGGCATCGTGCTGGCCGGTGGCCTGTCCAGCCGCATGGGCCGCGACAAGGCGCTGCTGCCCTGGCAGGGGCGCACGCTGCTGGAGCACATGCGCGGCACGTTGCGGCTGGCCGGGGCAGACCGCGTCTGGGTGAGCGGACGTTACCCGGGCTTCGGCGGCGTACCCGACCAGATCACACGGTGCGGGCCGCTGGGCGGCCTGTTCAGCGTGGCAATGCAGATGCCCGATGGCCCCGCCTGGGTGGTGCCGGTGGATACGCCCCGTCTGACCCCGGATCTGCTGCGGCAATTGCGTGACGGGCATCGCAGCGCTTGCACGATCTTTGACGGGCATCCGCTTCCGATGCTGTTTAATGTGGACAATGAAAGTCGCACGATCCTCGAAAACATGATCCACGATCCCCTCGGTCCGCGTTCCCTGCAGGCCCTGCAACACCGGCTGGACGCGCAGACCCTGCGCCTGGCCCACGCTGATGAAAGCGCCCTGGTCAACTGCAATACCCCCACCCAATGGGAGGACGTTGCCTCATGAAGGTGCAGTTGCAAGAACAGACAATGCGCCTGCGCCTGGACGAAGCCGAACTCGCGCAGCTGCTGGCCGGTGAAACGGTGGAAAACCTGACCCGGTTCGGTGGCAGTGGCGGCTGGGGTACGGCCGTTTCGCTGCATGGTGGCGAATCGGCCGTGCTGCTCGACAGCGGCACCGATTGCCGGCTGGTACTGCCCCGGTCTTCCGTGGAGGACCTGGCCGGGCGCCTGCCGTGCCGTGATGGCCTGACCTTTGCGCTGTACCTGGACGACGGCACCACGCTGCAGCTGCAGTTAGATGTGGATGTGCGCGACAGCGTGCGCCAGCGCGGGGTGACCCGCCGCAGTTCCGCATCATCGGTTTGACATTTGTCAGGGGCGAGGGGGAAACCCGCGCCTGATTGATCCAGATCAACCCCGTCGTTGCTGCTGCACGGCCTAATGGCTGCCATGACGACGGGTTACAACTTGAAAGCAGTACCCACGTCATTCCACAGCCTTGGAGCCATGTATGACCGTCGGTAGCGATCCTGTTGTCCGCAGCACTGCCAGTCCTGGTCGCGTCATCAGCGACTGGACGCCGGAAGATCCCGGCTATTGGGAGCGCACCGGCAAGCGGGTCGCCACCCGCAACCTGGTCATCTCCATTCCCTCGCTGCTGCTGGCGTTCTCGGTCTGGGTACTGTTCTCGGCGGTGACCATCAGCCTGCCGAAGATCGGCTTCGGCTTCAGCACCGATCAGTTGTTCTGGCTGGTGGCACTACCCAGCCTGTCCGGCGCGACGCTGCGCATCTTCTATTCGTTCGTGATTCCGATCTTTGGCGGTCGCCGCTGGACGGCGCTGTCCACCGCATCACTGCTGGCACCGACGATCTGGCTTGGCTTTGCGGTGCAGAACCCGGCGACGCCTTACTGGGTGTTCGTGGTGATCGCGATCCTGTGTGGCTTTGGTGGGGCGAACTTCTCCTCGTCGATGTCCAACATTTCCTTCTTCTACCCCAAGCAGAAGCAGGGCTTGGCGCTGGGCCTGAATGCCGGCCTGGGCAATGTCGGCGTGTCGGTGGCACAGGCGGTGATTCCGCTGGTGATCACCGTGGGCGTGTTCGGTGCCCTCGGTGGTGCGCCGCAGCCGGTGGTGGAGGGCGGTACGCCGTTGTACCTGCAGAATGCCGGCTTCATCTGGGTGCCGGCGATTGCGATCTGCGCGGTGGCGGCCTGGTTCGGCATGAATGACCTGACCAGCGCCCGCTCCTCGTTTGCGGAACAGGCGGTGATTTTCCGCCGCAAGCACAACTGGCTGATGTGCTGGTTGTACATCGGCACCTTCGGTTCCTACATCGGTTTCTCGGCCGGCTTCCCGATGCTGGTGAAGAGCCAGTTCCCCGCCGTGAACCCGCTCGCCTACGCCTTCATCGGCCCGCTGCTGGGTGCGCTGATGCGCTCGGTCGGCGGCAGCATGGCCGACCGTTGGGGTGGTGCGCGGCTGACGTTCTGGGTGTTCGCGTTGATGATCGCGGCGGTGTTCGGCGTGCTGCATTTCCTGCCCAGCGATGGCCAGGGCGGCAATTTCTACGGCTTCCTCTTCAGCTTCATGGCGCTGTTCGTGCTCAGCGGCATCGGCAACGGCACCACTTTCCGCATGATCCCGGTGATCTTCCGCACGCTGCATGAGCGCCTGTCGGCAGGTGCCAATGCGGAAGGCAAGGCCGCGTCGGCGCACCAGGCCAGCATCGAGTCGGCCGCGGTAGTGGGCTTCTCGGGTGCGATCGGTGCCTACGGCGGCTTCTTCATTCCCAAGAGCTATGGCTCTTCCATCACGTTGACCGGCAGCCCCGACATGGCGCTGTACGGGTTCGTCGTTTTCTATGTCACCTGCCTGGCCGTGACCTGGTGGTGGTACTACCGGCGCGGCGCAGAGACGCCTTGCTGACATGAAAACGCACCGCAGCCAGATGACACACACAGCCACGATGCAGATGTCCGCAAAGGGAGACCCCCGATGAGTTATTTCCTTGATCGCTTGCAGTTCTTCAAGCGTGACCCCCAGCCCTTTGCCGATGGCCATGGGTTTGCCAAGAGCGAAGGCCGTGACTGGGAGAACAGTTACCGCCAGCGCTGGCAGTACGACAAGATCGTGCGTTCAACCCACGGTGTGAACTGCACCGGTTCGTGCAGTTGGAAGATCTACGTCAAGAATGGGCTGGTGACCTGGGAAACCCAGCAGACCGATTACCCGCGCACGCGCCCGGACCTGCCCAACCACGAACCGCGTGGCTGTCCGCGTGGCGCCAGCTACTCCTGGTACCTGTACAGTGCCAACCGCCTGAAGTACCCGCTGATCCGCGGCACGCTGCTGCGCCTGTGGCGCGAAGCACGCAGGACCCAGGGCCCGGTGGATGCGTGGGCCAGCATCGTGGAGGACAAGGAAAAGGCGCGCTCGTACAAGACCCGGCGCGGCATGGGCGGTTTCGTGCGACTGAACTGGGAAGAGGCCAACGAGATCATCGCGGCCTCCAACCTGTACACGGTGAAGCAGTACGGACCGGACCGCGTGGTCGGTTTCTCGCCGATTCCGGCGATGTCGATGGTGTCCTACGCCGCCGGTGCGCGTTACCTGTCGCTGCTGGGCGGCGCCTGCCTGTCCTTCTATGACTGGTACTGCGATCTGCCGCCGGCTTCGCCGCAGGTATGGGGCGAACAGACCGACGTGCCCGAATCGGCTGACTGGTACAACAGCCGCTACATCATCGCCTGGGGCTCGAACGTGCCGCAGACGCGTACGCCCGATGCGCACTTCTTCACCGAGGCGCGCTACAACGGGACCAAGACGGTCTCGATCTGCCCGGACTATTCCGAGCTGGCAAAGCTGACCGATCATTGGCTGCACCCCAAGCAGGGCACCGATGCTGCGCTGGCGTTCGCCTTCGGCCATGTGATCCTGCGCGAGTTCCATGTCGATTCGCCGTCGCAGTACTTCCAGGACTACTGCCGCCAGTACTCGGATATGCCGATGCTGGTGCGTCTGGAGCGTCGCGCCGATGGCCGCCTGGTGGCCGGGCGTTTCCTGCGCGCCAGTGAGCTGGGTGGATTGGGCGAGGCCAACAACCCGGACTGGAAGACCCTCGCTTACGACGAGACTAGTGGCCAGATCGTGGTGCCGAACGGTTCGATCGGCTTCCGCTGGGGCGAAAAGGGTCGCTGGAACATCGAGGAGAAGGCCAGCAACGGCGCGGATACGCGCCTGCGCTTGAGCCTGTCCGATTTCAACGATGGGATCGAGGCGGTCAGCTTCCCGTACTTCGGTGGCATCGAGAGTGACGGCTGGACGGCCGCCCCGGCCGAGGAAGTACTGGACCGCAACATCCCGGTGCGCCGCCTGGCCACTGCCGATGGCAGCGAGACCCTGGTGGCGACCGTCTATGACCTGCTGCTGGCGCAGTACGGCGTTGACCGCGGTTTCGGCGGCGCCAATGTGGCCAAGAGCTTCGATGAGAACGTGCCGGGCACGCCGGCCTGGCAGGAACGCATCACCGGCGTGCCGCGTGGCGAGGTGATCGAGATCGCCCGCGAGTTCGCGCGTACCGCCGACAAGACCCATGGCCGTTCGATGATCATCGTCGGCGCGGGCATGAACCACTGGTTCCACAACGACATGAACTACCGAGGCCTGATCAACATGCTGATCATGTGCGGTTGCGTGGGCCAGACCGGCGGTGGCTGGGCGCACTACGTGGGCCAGGAAAAGCTGCGCCCGCAGACCGGCTGGCAGCCGCTGGCGTTCGGCCTGGACTGGAGCAAGCCGCCGCGCCATATGAACGGCACGTCGTTCTTCTACTTCAACACCGGGCAGTGGCGCTACGAGAAGCTGCAGGTGGATGAGCTGCTGTCACCGCTGGCCGACGCCAGCAAGTACAGCGGCAGCCTGGCCGACCTGAACCTGCGCGCCGTGCGCATGGGCTGGTTGCCATGCGCGCCGCAGCTGGACCGCAATCCGCTGCAGCTGGTGCGCGAGGCCGAAGCGGCCGGCGTGGCCCCTGCCGACTACGCACTGGGCAAGTTCAAGGACGGTTCGCTGGACTTCGCCTTTGCCGATCCGGACGCGCAGCAGAACCACCCGCGGATGATGTTCATCTGGCGCTCGAACCTGCTGGGTTCGTCGGGCAAGGGCCACGAGTACATGCTGCGGCACCTGCTGGGTACCCGCCACGGCCTGCAGGGCAAGGACCTGGGCGAGATGGGCGCGGTAAAGCCGGAGGAAGTGAAGTGGCGCGACGAGGCGCCGGAAGGCAAGCTCGACCTGCTGGTGACGCTGGACTTCCGCATGTGCACCACCGCGCTGTATTCGGACATCGTGCTGCCGACGGCCACTTGGTACGAGAAGGACGATCTCAACACCTCGGACATGCATCCGTTCATCCATCCGCTGTCGAAGGCGGTGGACCCGGCGTGGGAATCGCGCAGTGACTGGGACATCTTCAAGGAGGTTGCGCGCACCGTGAGCGAGATGGCGCCCGGCGTGCTGGGCGTGGAGAAGGACCTGGTGCTGGTGCCGACCCTGCACGACACCCCCAACGAGCTGGGCATGCCGTTCGGCGTGGCCGACTGGAAGAAGGGCGAGTGCGAGGCCATCCCCGGCCAGACCATGCCGTCGATGACGGTGGTGGAGCGCGATTACCCGAACCTGTATCGCAAGTTCACCTCGCTGGGGCCGCTGCTCGACAAGCACGGCAATGGCGGCAAGGGCATGAACTGGGACACCAAGCACGAGGTGGAATTCCTCGGCAAGTTGAACCATACCGTGCACGAGGAGGGCGTCAGCCAGGGCCGGCCGGCCATCTCGACCGCCATCGATGCGGCCGAAGTGATCCTGCACCTGGCCCCGGAAACCAATGGCCACGTGGCGGTGAAGGCGTGGGCGTCGCTGGGCAGCTTCACCGGCCGCGAGCACACCCATCTGGCGGTCGGCAAGGAACACGAGGCGATCCGCTTCCGTGACATCCAGGCGCAGCCGCGCAAGATCATCTCTTCACCGATCTGGTCCGGGCTGGAAGACGACAACGTCAGCTACAACGCCGGCTACACCAATGTGCACGAGCTGATTCCGTGGCGCACGGTGACCGGTCGCCAGCAGTTCTACCAGGACCATGAGTGGATGATCGATTTCGGCGAGGCCTTCATGAGCTACCGGCCGCCGGTCAACACCCGCACCATCGAGCCGCTGCTCAACCAGCGCTCGAACGGCAACAAGGAGATCGTGCTGAACTGGATCACCCCGCACCAGAAGTGGGGCATCCACAGCACCTACAGCGACAACCTGATCATGCAGACGCTGTCGCGCGGTGGTCCGATCGTGTGGATCAGCGAGGACGACGCGCGCAATGCCGGCATCGTCGACAACGACTGGATCGAGCTGTTCAACGTCAACGGCGCGATCGCCGCGCGAGCGGTGGTCAGCCAGCGCGTGATGCCGGGCATGGCGATGATGTACCACGCCCAGGAACGCATCATCAACGTACCGGGTTCGGAGATTTCCCGTACCCGCGGCGGCATCCACAACTCAGTGACCCGCATCGTGCTCAAGCCGACCCACATGATTGGTGGCTACGCGCAGCTGGCCTACGGTTTCAACTACTACGGCACCTGCGGCACCAACCGCGACGAGTTCGTGATCGTGCGCAAGATGGACAAGATCGATTGGCTTGATGGCGAGGCCGTACCGGCCGTTGCCAAGGAGGTGGTGTGATGAAGGTCCGTGCACAGATCGCGATGGTGCTGAACCTGGACAAGTGCATCGGCTGCCACACCTGCTCGATCACCTGCAAGAACGTCTGGACCTCGCGCGAGGGTGTCGAGTACGCCTGGTTCAACAACGTTGAAACCAAGCCGGGCATCGGCTATCCGAAGGAATGGGAGAACCAGGAGAAGTGGAACGGCGGCTGGGTGCGTACCGGCAGCGGCAAGCTGGTGCCACGCGCTGGCGGTCGCTGGCGGATGCTGGCCAAGATCTTCGCCAACCCGGACCTGCCGCAGATCGACGATTACTACGAGCCGTTCGACTTCGACTACCAGAACCTGCACACCGCCAAGGACAGCCAGCACCAGCCGACCGCACGGCCGCGCTCGCTGATCAGTGGCGAGCGCATGCAGAAGATCGAGTGGGGCCCGAACTGGGAAGAGATCCTGGGTTCGGAGTTCAGCAAGCGTTCGCGCGACTATAACTTCAATGAAGTGCAGAAGGAGATCTACGGCGCCTTCGAAAAGACCTTCATGATGTACCTGCCACGCCTGTGCGAGCACTGCCTGAACCCGGCGTGCGTGTCGGCGTGCCCATCAGGCGCGATCTACAAGCGCGAGGAAGACGGCATCGTGCTGATCGACCAGGACAAGTGCCGTGGCTGGCGCATGTGCGTGTCGGCGTGCCCGTACAAGAAGATCTATTACAACTGGAAGAGCGGCAAGTCGGAGAAGTGCATCTTCTGCTACCCGCGCATCGAGATGGGTGAGCCGACGATCTGTTCGGAAACCTGTGTCGGCCGCATCCGCTACCTGGGCGTGATGCTGTACGACGCCGACCGCATTGCGGAGGCCGCATCGGTGGCCGCCGAAAAGGATCTGTACCAGGCCCACCTGGACATCTTCCTGGACCCGCATGACCCGGCGGTGATTGCTGCTGCACGTGCGGAAGGCATTCCGGACAGCTGGCTGGAATCGGCCAAGCAGTCGCCGGTGTACAAGATGGCGATCGACTGGAAGCTGGCGCTGCCGCTGCACCCGGAGTACCGCACGCTGCCGATGGTCTGGTACGTGCCGCCATTGTCGCCGATCCAGTCGGCCGCCGAACGTGGCCGCATCGGCATGAGTGGCGAACTGCCGGACGTGGCCTCGCTGCGTATTCCGGTGCGCTACCTGGCCAACATGCTGACGGCCGGTGACGAGGCACCGGTGGTGCGGGCGCTGGAACGTCTGATGGCGATGCGCGCCTGGCGCCGGGCCAAGAACGTGGACGGCGTGGAAGACACCGCCGTGCTTGATCAGACCGGACTGACCGTAGCCCAGGTTGAAGAGATGTACCGCTACCTGGCGATTGCCAACTACGAGGACCGTTTCGTGATTCCCAGCGCTCACCGCGAGTACGCCAACGACGCCTTCGGCGAACGCGGCGGCTGCGGCTTCACCTTCGGCAACGGCTGCAACGGCGACAGCCCGGCCGACCTGTTCGGCCAGCGCAAGAGCACCAGCTTCGTGGTGAACAACGGGCCCAACCACCGCCGCAAGGAGGTGGTCTGATGAGCGTTCTGAAGCTGGTGGGGGTACTGCTGGATTACCCCCGCGAGGAACTGTGGCAGCACGGCGAGGAACTGCTGGCGGCCTGTGACGAGGTGGCACTGACGCCGACGCGGCGCAGGCAGCTGCGTGGCTTCGTGCAGCAGCTGCTGGACAGCGATCCGTTGGATGCGCAGGCCGCGTGGCTGGCAACCTTCGACCGCGGCCGTTCGATGAGCCTGCTGCTGTTCGAACACATCCACGGCGAATCGCGTGACCGCGGCCAGGCCATGGTCGATCTGGTGGAAACCTACCGCAAGCACGGCTTCGAGCTGGATGCACGCGAACTGCCGGACTACCTGCCGCTGTTGCTGGAATTCCTGGCGCATCGTCCTGAGGCAGAGGCGCGGGAGTGGCTGCACCACATCGGCCACATCGCCGGGATGCTGGCCGCGCGCGCCGCCGAGCGCAAGCTGCCGCATGTGCCGCTGCTGGAGATTCTGGTGGAGGCCGGCGACGGCAAGGTCAACCTGGAGGCGCTGCGGCAACGCGCCAGCGAAGAGCCCCGCGACGATACGGCCGAGGCGATGGACAGGCTGTGGGAAGAGGAAGCCGTGCGTTTCGGCGCCGAAGCTCCTGCCGAAGACTGCAAGCCACCGACACGCTCACCGGCCCGCCCTGTGCATCGAGAGGTCCAGCCATGAACTACTACCTGCATCAATTCGCTTTCCAGTACTACCCGTACATCGCCGTGGCGGTGCTGCTGATCGGCAGCTGGGCGCGCTATGACAAGGCCATGTACACCTGGCGCACCGGTTCCAGCCAGATGCTGTCGGACAAGGGCATGCGGATCGGCAGCAACTGCTTCCACATCGGCATCCTGGCCATCCTGGGTGGTCATCTGGTCGGCCTGCTGACTCCACACGCGGTGTACGAGCACTTCATCACCTCCTCGCAGAAGCAGATGCTGGCGATGGTGGTGGGCGGCGTGTTCGGTGCGTTGTGCTTCATCGGTATCAGTATCCTGCTGGTGCGCCGGCTGACCAACGCCCGCGTGCGCGCCACCGGCAGCTTCGGTGACACCCTGGTGCTGGTGCTGCTGTTCGCCCAGCTCTGTCTTGGCCTGTACAGCATCCGGGTGTCGGCCGGACATCTGGACGGTGGGGTAATGGTGCAGCTGGCCGAGTGGGCGCAGCACATCGTGACCTTCCGTGCCGGTGCCGCCGACTACATCCAGGGCGTCAGCTGGGTCTACAAGATGCACATCTTCCTGGGCCTGACCCTGTTCCTGATCGCGCCGTTCACCCGTCTGGTGCACGTCTGGAGCATTCCGGTCAGCTATCTGTGGCGGCCATACCAAGTGGTGCGCCGTCGCCAGGCGGCGCTGCGTTACGGGCCGCGGGAGTAAGCCATGGGCAGCCTGCCGAAGTTCCTGCCGATCACCGTGATCGATTCCACCCAGCCTGTTCCGGCCGAGGCCCACCAGCACCAGCATGACGGGGCAGAGCAGGGTCCGCGCTCGCTTGGGCAACCGGCACCGTGCCGGTTGTTCGTGGAGGACACGGCGATCAGCGAGGCCGACATCGCCCGCGAGATGCAACACCATCGGGCGCTGCGCCCGGAACAGTCGCGTGCCGAGGCGGCACGCGCACTGGTGGTGCGTGAACTGCTGCGATTGGAAGCACAGCGCCTGGGCCTGCTGGCGCCAGCCGGCGGCCGGGTAAGCGATGAGGAAGTGCTGATCCAGCAACTGCTGGAAGACGCAATTGAAGACCGGGTGCCGACCGACGAGGACTGCCAACGGTATTTCGAACAGAACCCGGAACGATTCCGCTCGCCGGACCGCGTGCGCCTGCGCCATATCCTGCTGGCCGCGCCGGCCGATGATGTGGCCGGGCGCCTGGAGGCGCGCACCGAGGGCGAGCGCTTGGCCAATGAACTGAAGGAAGCGCCGCACCTGTTCGCCGACTTCGCCCTGCGCCATTCGCGCTGCCCGTCGAGCAGCGAGGGCGGTGACCTGGGTTGGCTGCAGCGTGGGCAGACCACGCCGGAGTTCGATCGCCAGGTGTTCCGCCTGCGCGAGGGCCTGGCCGGCTTCCCGGTGGAATCACGCTGGGGCTACCACGTGGTCAGCATCGATGGGCGCGAGGAAGGGCAGCCGCTGCCGTTCGACGCAGTGCTGCCACAGATCCGTGACTACCTGGAGCTGCAGGTGCGCCAGCGCGAAGTGCAGGCCTACCTGTTGCAGCTGCAGGAGCGCTACCCGGTACGCGGGCTGGATGAGATCGAAGCCGAAGCCGAAATCGGCTGACCCACTCTTGAGGAAGGAGGTTGCATGAACCAGGCCCTTGCCCCCGCCAGTGCCGGGCAGCAGCAGCGTGCGCTGTGGCTGAGCACGTTCGCGTTCACCGTGTGCTTTGCGGTCTGGATGATCTTTTCCATCATCGGTATCCAGATCAGCGAGCAGCTGGGCCTGACCGACACCCAGTTCGGCCTGCTGATCGCCACCCCGGTGCTGACCGGCTCGGTCAGCCGTGTGTTCCTGGGCATCTGGTCCGACCAGTTCGGTGGCCGCAAGGTGATGGCGCTGGTGATGCTGTGCGGCGCGGTCGCCACCTGGATGCTGACCTACGCGCACACCTACCCGCAATTCCTGTTCGCCGCGTTGTGCGTGGGCATTGCCGGTGGCAATTTCTCGGTAGGCGTGGCCTACGTGTCCAAGTTCTTCCCGGCCAGCAAGCAGGGCACCGCGCTGGGCATCTTCGGTGCCGGCAACATCGGTGCGGCAGTCACCAAACTGCTGGCGCCGATGGTGATGGTGGCGGCGGGCTGGATGATGGTGGCCAAAGTGTGGGCAGTGGCACTGGCGATCACGGCGGTGCTGTTTTTCCTGTTCAGCAAGGAAGACCCCTCGCTGGAGCAGCGCCGCCGTGACGGGGTGAAGCCGGTGCCGTTCGCCGAGCAGATGGCACCGTTGAAGAATCTGCAGGTGTGGCGGTTCTCGTTGTATTACTTCTTCGTGTTCGGTGGCTTCGTGGCCCTGGCGCTGTGGCTGCCGCATTACCTGGTGGGTGCGTACGGCATGGACGTCGGCACCGCCGGCATGCTGGCCGCGTGCTATTCAATCCCGGCCAGCCTGTTCCGCGTGGTGGGCGGCTGGATGTCGGACCGGATGGGAGCGCGCCGGGTGATGTACTGGACCTTCGGTGTGTCGGCCATCTGTACGTTCCTGCTGGCCTACCCCGATACCGAGTACGTGGTGAAGGGCATCCATGGTCCGATCCACTTCCACCTGGCCATTGGCGTGGTGATGTTCACCGTGCTTGTGTTCGTGCTGGGCTTCTTCATGTCGCTGGGCAAGGCTGCGGTCTACAAGCACATCCCGGTGTATTACCCCAGGCACGTGGGGGCGGTGGGCGGCGTAGTGGGCATGATCGGTGGCCTTGGTGGCTTCATCCTGCCGATCGTGTTCGGTGCATTGAACGACGCGCTGGGTATCTGGAGCAGCTGTTTCATGCTGCTGTTCGTGGTGGTGTCCGCCGCGCTGGCATGGATGCATTTCGCCATCCGCAGGATGGAGCGTCGACACTTCCCGCAGATCGATCGCGAGACCGACCTGCCGGAGGCCATCGATGCGGCGGCGGTCGATCGTGCGCGCGGCACCTGAACGGTAGTGCCGGCCGCTGGCCGGCACCAGCAACGCAATGCGCCACGCTTGATTTCAATCAGGGCTGTGCGAAGAGGAACGCGCGAGGATGACCGTCATGAGCTTCCATGTTGATGCGAGCGAGGACACGGCGCTGCAGGCGGCATTGCTGCGGCAACCCCGCCACGTGCTGTTTCCGCCGCCCGACCAGTTCAGTGCCGGCTTCGGTGAAAGCGGCTGGCGTGCCGCCGTGCGCGCCAGCAACGAGCACCTGATTCCGCGTGGGCTGACGCTGGGTTTCCAGACCGGCCGCATGGGCCGCGACGTGCCGGCCGAACGCTATCTGGACACGTTGCTGGCCGCGTTGCGCCTGCAGGCTGATACTCTGGCCGAGGACCGTGAGGTGGTGGCGATGGTGCTGCAGCTGGGCCTTGCCGAAGCACTGCCGCCAGCGCTGCTGGGGCAGTTGCTGGATGCAGTGCCGCGGCACCTGCGCACCGTGGCCCGGCCGCAGGTGGAGGTACGGCTGGATGCCGGCAGCGCCGTGGCGCCGGCACAACTGCGCGCGGTGGGCTGCACACGGCTGAACGTGATCGATCGCGCCGATGCACCGGGCCCGGCAGTGCTGGCGCAGGCGCGCGACGCGGGCTTTACCGCGCGCTACTACCAGTTGCGTGTACCTGCGGCGGAGGATGCTGGGTTCATCGGGCGATTGCAGGCCGTGCTGGCAGATGCGCCCGAGCGCGTGCTGCTGCCGGCGCCATGCGCGCTGCCTGAGCATCCCTCATCGGAACGCTGGTTGCAGGCGTGGCGATTGCTGCGCGAGGCGGGCTATGTGGGTATCGGTGGCGACCATCATCAGCGCGGCGACCTGCCGGATCCGAACGGCCCGGGCGACGGTCAGCGTCATTGCGATCTGGCCGGCATACCGCGCCGCGATCGCAGCGATTTCATCGGCATCGGCTTGGCGGCGTGCAGCCAAGTCGGTGAGGTGTTCTACCGGACGGAGGATGACCTGGAGTGCTGGCAGGCCCGCCTGCAGGCGGGGCATGTGGGCGTGGCCGCGGGCCTGATCCTGTCCGAGCAGGAACGTCTGGCCGCCGAGGTCGCGCAGAGCATCGCCTGCGACCATGCGCTGGATGCTGCCGCCTTCGAGTGGCGCAATGATGTTCCGTTCGATGAATGCTTCGCCGAGACCCTGCCCGCACTCGCACCGCTGCTCGCGCGTGGCTGGGCGCGCTGGGACGGCCGCGTGCTTCGCCTGGCCGAGGAAGGGCGGTTGCTGTGGCGTATGATGGCCGCATGCTTCCGGCCGGCGGCCGCCATCGCTTGAGTGCTGTCCCGATGTCTTCGACTCCGCCTTCCCAGGCCAGACCCGGCCGCACCACGCCGAATCCCGCCGCCGCCGATGATGGCGATGCGCTGCATTTCTGCAGCACCTGTGCCTTCTCCGATGCGTGCATGTCGCAGGGCTATGACAAGACGGCGCTGGGCGAACTGCATGTGCTGGTTGACCACGTAGGGCCGTTCCATGCGGGCGACTACATTTTCCGCGCGGGAGAGGCTTTCGATTCCATCGCGGCGGTGCGCGCAGGCATGGTCAAGACCTTCGTCGATGACAGTCAGGGCAACGAACAGGTGCTGGGCTTTGCGCTGCCGGGCGAGGTGATCGGGCTCAACGCGATTCATGGCTCGCGCTTCCCCTGCAATGCGGTGGCTCTGGATACGGTGCACCTGTGCCGTATCTCGTTCCCCAAGTTGAGCCTGCTGGCCACCCGCATGCCGGGGCTGCAGGCAAAGCTGTTCAGCCTGCTCAGTGCGGAGATCGGCAAGGTTGCCACGCTGGCGGCCAACCACCGCACCGAAGAGCGGATGGCCGCGTTCCTTCTGGATATGTCGGCCCGTTATGCACGGCGTGGTTTTTCTGCGACCCGCTTCAACCTGACCATGGCCCGCACCGAGATCGCCAACTATCTGCGGATGGCGCCGGAGACGGCCAGTCGGGTGCTGCGGCGGTTGAGCGATGACGGCGTGATTGCGGTGAAGCAGCGCGAGATCCTGCTGTTGCAACCCGACCGGCTGGCGGCGCTGGCCGTTGCAGATGAGAACGACCCCGATTGAACCTGACCTGGGAGGCGACGATGAAGCGATGCGCAATGGTGTTTCTGGGTCTGCTGGTCACGCTGCCTGCGTGGGCCGGCAACCTGACCGTGTCGGCGGCATCCAGCCTGACCGAGAGCTTCCGCGAGCTGGGCGCCGCCTATGAGAAGGCGAACCCGGGCAGCAAGGTCGACTTCAACTTTGCTGCATCCGGCGTGCTGCTGCAGCAGATCGCGCGGGGCGCGCCGGTGGATGTGTTCGCCTCGGCTGATGAAACAACGATGGACCAGGCGGCGCAGCAGAAGCTGCTGGCAGCGGGTACGCGTGCGATCTTCGCAGTGAACGCGCTGTGGGTGGTGGTGCCGCCGCAGGCGAAGGCGCCGCCGCGCGCACTGGCCGATCTGGCGGGTGCCGGCGTGCAGCGCATTGCACTGGGCAACCCGGACAGCGTGCCGGTGGGCCGCTACGCGCAGGGTGCGCTGCAGGCCGCAAAGCTGTGGCCGGCAGTGCAGGGCAAGGTGATCAGTACGCAGAACGTGCGGCAGTCGCTGGATTACGTGGCACGGGGCGAGGTGGATGCGGGCTTTGTCTACGCTACCGACGCGCAGGCGATGCCGGATCGCGTGCGGCGCGCGTTCGACGTTCCGGTTGCCGGGCGCATCGCCTATCCGCTCGCGGTGGTGCAGGCCAGCACGCAGCCGGTGGAGGCCAAGCGCTTCGCGGCGTTCGTGCGCTCGGCGCAGGGCCAGGCGATCCTGCAGAAGCACGGGTTCGGCAAGCCCTGACGGATGGACCTGGACTGGAGCGCACTGGGATTGTCGTTGAAGGTGGCCGGCTGGGCCACCGCGATCAACCTTGTGGCAGGCGTGGCACTTGGCGCGCTGCTGGCGCGACGGCGCTTTCCCGGCCGGGAGCTGCTGGATTCGATACTGACCCTGCCGATGGTGCTGCCGCCGACGGTGCTGGGCTACTACCTGCTAGTACTGATCGGGCGCAATGGCCCGATCGGTGCCTGGCTGCAGTCGTGGTTCGGTATCAATCTGGTATTTACCTGGCAGGCGGCGGTGATCGCTGCCGCGGTAGCGTCGTTGCCGCTGGTGTTCAAGCCGGCGCGCGCCGCATTCGAAGAAGTGGATGGTCAGTTGGAGCAGGCCGCGCGCACGCTGGGCGTGTCCGAAGCCGCGGTGTTCTTCCGCATTACCCTGCCGCTGGCATGGCGCGGAATTCTGGCTGGCCTGCTGCTGGCGTTCGCACGGGCGATGGGTGAGTTCGGCGCCACGCTGATGGTGGCCGGCAGCATTCCGGGCCGCACGCAGACCTTGTCTATCGCCATCTATGAAGCCGTGCAGGCGGGGCAGGATGGCAAGGCCAATGCGCTGGTGATCCTGACGTCGGTGGTATGCATCGTGATCCTGCTGCTGGCCGCACGGCTGGTGGGCGGGCGCCGCCGGGAGCTGCGCGATGTGGCTTGACCTGCAGGTGCAGCGACGATTGCAGGCGTCCGGCCAGACCTTCGAACTGGATGTGGCACTGCAATGCACGCAGCGGCAGGTGGTGCTGTTCGGGCCCTCGGGCGCCGGCAAGAGCCTGACGCTGAAAGCGGTGGCCGGCCTGTTGCGCCCGGAGCATGGACATGTGCGCCTGCACGGGCAGGCGCTGTTCGATGCAGGTGCTGGGATTGATCTGCCACCGCAGCGTCGTCGCCTGGGATATGTGTTCCAGGATTACGCGCTGTTCCCGCATCTGAGCGTGCGCCAGAACGTGGCGTTCGGGCTGCAGCGGGGCTGGTTGAATCCGCAGCGCGGGACCCGTATCGAGGCAGTTGAGCAGTGGCTGCAGGCGTTCCGTATCGAGCATGTGGCGGATCTGCTGCCGTCACAGGTATCCGGTGGCCAGCGCCAGCGTACGGCGTTGGCACGAGCGCTGGTGACCCGGCCGCAGGCCTTGCTGCTGGACGAGCCGTTCGCAGCGCTCGACCACGACCTGCGCCAGCACCTGCGGCAGGAGCTGGAAACCGTGCTGGATGAAACCGGTATTCCGCTGCTGCTGATCAGCCACGATCCGCAGGACGTGGCGGTGTTTGGCCAGCAGGTGGCGCGGGTGGTTGATGGGCGCATCGTCGGCGATTGACGCATGGCGGATGGCCGCATCGTCGATGATTGACGCGTGGTGGTAGTGCCGGCCGCTGGCCGGCAGCTTGGTAGTGCGGAGAGCAGCCGGCCAGCGGCCGGCTCT
>NZ_JBHZOP010000042.1:0-16192 GCF_042787595.1 Stenotrophomonas sp. YIM B13575
GTCGGATTGCGGGGTGTCCGCGGCATGGATGCCGCGGCCAAGCCTACAAGGACGTACTTGCGGCGTCCCCGCAATCCGACACCGCCCCGCCATGCCACGGAATGCCAGCTGTTGCTGTTGCTTCGGCCATTGCCGTTGCCTCTGCAGGTGCCGGGCGCAGCCCGGCCGAACCCCGTCACCGCAACAGCTGCGTAGTCATCCCCAGCGGCCGCGCATGCTCATCCATGTGCAGGGTGATGGCCTTCGCATTGAACATCTGTTCGGCAAGCTGGTCGCTGGCGCCAAGAGAATGGGCGATCTCCGAGCGGCTGGCGTCCACCCGCGGGTGGCGACGCTCCTTGCCGGCGAAGCGGTAGCGGTTGTACTCGGCCCAGGCGATCAGCAGCAACGCACAGCCGGCCAGGATCACCGGCAGGGCGATGATCACGAACGGGTCGAGATGCTGCTTGCGCTCGTACAGTTGCAACCACGCCAGGTGTCCACCCAGCAGCCAGGACACCAGGGTGACCAGGGGCGCCCACAGATAGAAGTAGAACCCCCAGAACGCCAGGGTCACAAACCCCCAGGCGGTGCGCTGCAGGCGGGGCTGCTTGCGCGGTTTCTGGATCAGGCGCGAGTCGAAGCGGTTGGACGGCCTGCTGGCCGCCGTCTGGCGATGTGCGTTCATCGGATACCTCTGTCTGGGCTGACCCAGGTGGCACGCTTGCCACGCCGCCTGAGCAGCGTCTTCGGCAGTGCCACCAGCGTGGTGAACAGGCTGATCAACCAGTACGCCATCGGGTACCAGATGACCCAGAAATAGTTGCGGCCGATATGCGTTTCGTAACGCCTGTCGATGATCAGGCTGCTGGCGAACTGCAGCAGGCAGACCAACGCCAGGATCACGCCATGCCATTGCGGCAGCAACGTGTCGATGTACAACTGCGGCGGCACCGGGATGAACTTGCCCAGTGCCCACAGCAGGATGATCGCGAGCATGGTGTAGGCCCACAGCACGCTGAGGATGTATTCCAGCAGCACGCCCCACATGCGCCGCTTGCGCCAGCTGAACAACGAGGAGCCGTGGCGCAGCAGCACTTCCACACCGCCCTGCGCCCAGCGCAGGCGCTGCCGCCACAGTCCCTTCAGGGTTTCCGGCATCAGGATGAAGCACAGTGCGTTGGGCTCGTAACGGATGTCCCAATGATCCAGCTGCAGGCGCCAGCTGATGTCGATGTCCTCGGTGACCATGTCATCGGCCCAGTAGCCGATGCGGTGCAGTGCCGTGCGACGGAACGCGGCGATGACCCCGGACACGGTGAAGATGCGGCCGTAGACACGCTGGGCGCGCTTGATCATGCCGATGATCGAGGAGAACTCCGCCACCTGCAGGCGGCCGAGCAGGGTGGAGCGGTTGCGGATGCGTGGATTGCCGGTCACCGCACCCACGCGTGGGCCGCTGGTCAGGTGCCAGACCATCCAGTGCATGGCGAATTCTTCCAGCATGGCATCGCCGTCGATGCACACCAGGTATTCCGATCGGGCAGCCAGGGCGCCCATGCGCAGCGCGTTGGCCTTGCCCAGGTTGCGATCCAGATGGACCACGCGCAGGCGTGGGTGCAGGGCCGCAAGTGCGTCCAGGCGGGCGCCGGTATCGTCGCTGCTGCCATCGTTGATGGCGATCACTTCGAAGTCCGGATAGCGCTGGGCCAATGCCGCGCCGAGGGTGTCGTCCAGGTTGGCCGATTCGTTGTGGCAGGGAATCAACAGGCTGGCGAACGGATACTCCGCCATGGGCGGTGGATCGTTGCGCGGCCGCGATTTCCGCTCACGGCGGAAGAAGTAGTACAGGCCACCGGACATCCAGAAGAACGCCATCACCATGGGGTAGAAGAAGGCGAACTGGAACATGGCGTTGAGCCACGGGTTCATGTCCACGTCACTTCTCCGGATACGGGAAGTTGCGCGCGGACATCGCCGCGCGTGCATCCTGGGTCGACGGCTTGTCGGCAATGAAATCGTCCGGGTACCACGCGAAATGGCGCACGCCCTGCGCTTGCAGGCGGCGGATCTGCGCGCGCAGCTGTTCGCCGCTGATCGGCGTCTGCGTGCGCCAGTCCACGGTCTGCAGCTCGAACATCGTGTGCTTCAGGTCCGGGTCGTGCTCGCGCACTGCCACCACCAGGCGGTCCATCCAGCGCTGGGGACGGCGACTGCCTTCCATCCACGGCATCGCCATCAGCGCGGTGCGGTCATAGGCCTTGTTGAACAGGTCCAGGCGCTGGGCGAACCATGCCGCACTCTGCGGCTCCAGCACCGGCTGCGCGTACAGGTTGCGTACGGTGCCCAGCTTCGGGCGCCAGCGTTGTGCGCTGTCACGCAGTTCCAAAGTGAAATCGATCAGCGCCTGGGTGCGGCCACCGTCGCTGCCTTCCTGTGGCAGCTGCGCCAGTTCGGTGTCGCGTACGTAGCCGTCATCGTGGAACAGCAGGCCTTCGAAGTACGAATTGATCGCCAGGTCTTCGTAGATGTCCTTGATGATCTGCCGTGCCTGCGGCTTGGTGAAATCCAGGCGGTACATGCCATCGCGTTCCGGGCTCTGGATGCCCAGCGCCGCACGCTGCGCAGCGTCGGGCAGTTCATAGCCCAGCACCGGCAGCCACGCGTAGACCTTCACCCCGGCGCGGGTTTTCAGCTGCCAGGCGACGCGGTTGAACAGGTCCGCGCGCATCGGCAGGTGCCGGTTCGGGAAGTACAGCGCATCGGCGGTGTTGTTGCCGTCCGGGTCGGCGAAGGCCTGCAGGTAGACATGGGTCGGGCCGATCCGCTTCACGCGCTCGATCAGGGCATCCAGGTTGCGTGCCTGCTGTGCAGGGTCGCTGTCGTAGACCGAGTCCATATCGATCTGCAGTGCACGGGTACCGTCCAGGTTGACGTTGCGACGCAGCTCGAAGGCCAGCGAGGTGACGTTCGGATTGCTGGTCACCAGCAGGCGTGCCAGGCCGTGCAGGTCGGCAGTCACCGGCGTGCTGCGTCCTTCCAGGTCGAAGGAAACCGGCATGCCCAGCTGCTCGGCGATGTCATTGCTCAACTGGTTGTAGGCGGCATACGGCCAGACGATCGCTTTCGGGCGTACGCCCAGTTCCTTCTCGATGCGCTGCACGCTGCGGCCCAGATCATCGCGCAGGCGCTTCTCGTACTCCTGCGCGCTTTCATAGCGCTGCGCCTTGGGGTCGTAGATGCGGGTGATCACCGCCGGGGTCTGGTTGCCCTGCGGGTTGGACTGCACGCCGTGGTGCAGGTTGTCGGTGTGGCTGGCCAGTTCGATCAGGCCGCTGGCCTGCATCTCGCGCAGCTGGTCCCAGGTCAGGAAATCGTCATGGCCGAACGGACGGTAGCCGTAGTCGATGGTGCGGCCCGGTGCCATGTCCACGTAGTCGGTGATCACCGCCACCAGCGCCGGATAGTTGTACGCACGCAGCAGCGGATAGACACGGCTGTACACGCTGCGCAGGCCGTCGTCGAAGGTCAGCAGCACCGGCCGCGGCGGCAGCTTTGCTTCCCCCCGCGAGGCCTTGATCAGCTGCGACAGCGAGACCGGGTGATAGCCATGGGCGGACAGCCAGTCCAGGTGTGCGGCGAAGTTCTGCGTGCTGACCGCGTAGGCGTCGGCATCGGATTTTTCCAGCACATCATCGCGCACGTCGTGGTAGCTGAGGACCAGCAGGCCGTTGTCGGCCGCGTCCAGTTCCGCGGCCGAGCTGGCGCGCTGGGCTGCGGCGGGCAGGGCCAGGCACAGCAGCGCCAGCAGCAGTACGGTCGTCAGGTTGCGAAGCATCCGTTCCATCTCATTCTCCCCAGCGCAGCGCGGCATCGAAGCCGATATGTCGTTCACGTTGGCCGTCGTAGACCGGCCGCGACCAACTCACGCCGTACTCGAGGATCCGCCCCTGATCGAACTGCCATTCGTGGCGGTAGGCCACGGTCGGAATGATTGAACTACCAAAGCCTTCCTGCCAGTAGTTGCCAACGGACACCGTCAGGCGATGGCGGAAGTGGCGCTCGTAATGGCGCCACAACTGCTGGTCGATGCGCAGGCCCACTTCCACCGAGCGGTCCCGCGAAGGGTTGAAGTACGGCGCATCGTCGCGGCTGCCACGGCTGGTGTAGACACTGCCCAGGCCATCGATCAACAGGCGCGGGCGGGTCAACAGCCGTTGTTCGATCGCACTGTTCAGCGTATCGCGGCGGTTGCCATCGTCGTAGCGGAACTGGCTGCCACCGATGCTCCAGTGGGTGCGCTCGTTGCGCGTGTAATCCACGGCAACGGCGACGCTGTCGGCGGTGATGCCGGCCACGCGCGCCTGCATCGACGCTTCCGGGTCATTGCGGGCAGCGGTTACACCCGCGTGCCAGCGATCGTTGAACTGCCAGCCGGCGCTGCCACGCAGGCCGGTGTCGCCGATGCTGTCGTTGGGGCGCATCACCGCGGCCTCGGCATCGAGGCGGTCGAAGCGGTAGCGCACGCCGGCACCGATCCACAGCGGATCGATATCCTGGTCCTGGAAGGTGACCGAACGGCGGTCGGCGAAGGCGAACAGCCGCCAGCGGTCGTTGAGCACCGGCGAGGCGACTTCCATGCCGTAGTGCAGGTCGTCGTTGCCCAGCGGCGAAGTGCCGCCACCGCCGGAACTGCGGCCGCCTTCGACCTTGGCCAACAGCTGCCAGCCGCGATGGGCGCGCCAATCGCGGTCCATGCGCTGCACCGACGGCTGGCTTGGATAGCGGGCCAGCAGGTCGTCATGCAGCGGTCGCGCCAGGTCGTCGCGTTGCAGCTGCACGTAGGATTCATACATGCCCAGGCGTGGCGCGATGTCACGTGGGTCCAGGGTGTAGGCCATCTGGTGGCGTTCCAGTGCGCGCCGTGGCCAGCCGCGCATCTGGTAGACGCTGCCCAGCGAGGTCTGCAGGCTGCCATTGCCCGGGCCGACGTCGACCAGCGCTTCCAGCTCACGCTGGGCCGTGGGCAGATCGCCGCTGTAGGCCCGCACCATTGCCAGGTTCAGGTCGGCTTCGTAGCGCGCCCAGTTCTGGAAGGGGGTCTTGCCGCCGCCCCAGCGCCATGCCGGTTCATCCTTCTGCCAGGCCTGCAGGTAGCCCACCGCCTTCTCCGCCTGCTCGGTTTCAAGATAGGCATAGGCCAGCTCCGAGCGCGACTGGAAGCGCGAGGGATCGTTCTTCGCGGCGGCCTCCAGCAATGGGATGGCTTCCTCCGGATTCTGGGTGGACATCAGCGAGTCGCCGACCGCCGGCAGCACGTAATCGGGCAGGGCATGGCCCTCGCGCTGCAGCGCCCGCGCCTCGTCACGCACCTGCGCGTGGCGGGCCAGGCGGTTGAGCAGGATCAGCCGGTCCATGCGGATCCGCAGCGGCGCCTGCGCCTGCGCGGTGCCATCGCGCTCGACGTACTGCTCCATTTCCGCCAGCGAAGCCTCGGCCTCGTCCAGCCGGGTGTCTTCGGTTTCGCCGTAGGCCAGGCTCCAGTTGACCAGCTTGGCCACATAGTTGGCCTCCAGCCGCGCTTTCTGGTCCTGGTCGAACAGGTTGGGCCGGGCCTGGTAAAGCCGCCAGGCGCGATGGGCATTGCCGATGTCGCCCAGGGTCAGAACCTGCAGCTTGTACAGCAGGTCGTCATTGGGCTCGCGCAGCTGCGCCCGCTCGATCGCCGCCAGGGCATCGACCCAGCGCGCCTGGTCACGGTAGTGGCCGATTTCGGCGAGCCGGTCGGCGCGCGTGGTCGCGGTGGGCGGCGAGGCCGAGTGGGCCCAGCACGCCAGAGTGGCGCAGGCCAGGCCGACGCACAGCGCCAGCGGACGGTGAACAACCATGAGACCCCCTAAGCATCCATTGCTGAACGATGTGCTGAAAAGTGTGACGCACATCACATGCCAACTATAGCCGACGTTCTGTCGCTGCGACCAGTTCCGGTCCGTATCTGGTAGACGCGGGGACCTTGAAGGAACGGCCAGCCCGGTTCAGGTCAGTGGCAAGGTGGCGCCGTCCCCCAGGTGTGCGGCACGCTTGCAGGGCGGTTCCCGACACAAAACGGGTCAGCTTTGGACACGCTACGTCACCCGCTGCGGTGGCGGTGTGTAGACGGTGGTAGCGGGGTGTGTGGGTCCGGCTTCACGGCGGCGGACGTAAGCCCGCCGGTCCGGTCACCACAGGTCTTCCAGCTTGCGCGGCTTGCAGGCCACCCACGAGGCGCACAGCATCAGCACTGCGCAGCCGAACAGGAAGGCGAAGGGCAGGGTCCAGCCCTCGCTGACGGTGTGCAGCCAGCCGACCAGGAACGGGCCCAGGCAGCTGAAGCTGTAGCCCACGCCCTGCATGAAGCCGGACAAGGCCGCCGAGCCCGTCGGGGTGCGCGTGCGCAGATTGATCAGGGTCAGCGCCAGCGGGAACGTGGACGGCCCGACGCCCAGCAGGCAGGCCCACAGCAACGGCGCCTTCATCGGCGCGAACAGCAGGCCGGCGAAGGCGATGACGAAGGCCGAAAAGCCGATCAGCACCAGCGGGAACGGATTCTGCAGGCGCACGGCCAGCGACGGGATCACCAGCGATGGCAGCAGGCCCAGGGCCGAAAACACCGCCACCATCACCCCACCGAAGGCGGGCGTAGCACCGGCTTCGACCACGATGCGCGGCAGCCAGGTGAACATCGAATAGGTCATCAGCGAAGTCATGCCGAACATCAGCGTCATGCTCCAGCCCAATGACGTGCGCCAGACCTTGCCGTGCGGCTGCACGGTGGGGTCGCTGCTGTCCAGCACCGGTTTCGGTGCACGGCGGGCCAGCAACAGCCATGGCAGGGTCGCCGCCAGCGCCAGCAGCGCCCACATGCCCAGCGACACCCGCCAGCCTGCGGCGTTGGCCACCGGCACCGCCAGCAGCGCCGGCATCATCGTGCCCAGCTGCAGCACGCTGATGTACAGCGTGCTCATGGTGCCGACCTTGTTGGCGAAGTAGCGCTTCACCAGCGGCGGCACCACCACGTTGCCGATGCCCATGCCGGCCAGTGCGATCACCGAGCCCAGCAGCAGGGTGCCGACATTGCCGGCGCTGGAGCGCAGCAGCAGGCCGGCGGCGGCCATCAGCATGGCCAGCAGGGTGGTGCGCTCAAGGCCCAGGCGTCGTGCCAGCGCCGGGGTGGCGACGCCGAACAGCGCGAACGAGGCGGTCGGCAGCATGCCCAGCACGCCGGTCATGGTGGTGCCGAAGCCGAACTGCTGGCCCAGCACGTCCAGCAGCGGGGTGATCGAGGTGACGGCAGTACGCAGGTTGACCGCGGCCAGCAGGATTGCGGCGAACGCCAGCAGGCGACCATGCAGCAACGATGGCGAAGAGGAGGTGGGGGACGTCATGCGGTGTTCCTTGCAGGTGGCGCACGCCGCGCAGGTGGCGTGCAGCGCCCGCACCGGACGGGGCCGGTGTGGCAGGTGGGGGAGTGGCGGCCATTGTACGTGGCCGGGCCGGGTCAGGTCCCCGGCGGCATGTGCTGATGGCGGCGTAGCCGGTTGTCCCGGATTTCAGGCACAAAAAAACCCGGAGGACACTGCTGTCTTCCAGGCTTCTTGGTGACCACCGAAGTGGTCGGGGAGACAGGATTCGAACCTGCGACCTCTACGTCCCGAACGTAGCGCTCTACCAGACTGAGCTACACCCCGAAGGGAGCCGCCTATTCTAGCCATTTCCCCCGATGGCGGCAAGGGGGAAGACCGTTCTGCTTCGCTGCCGTGACAGCGACTCCTGCGGGAACAAAAAAGCCTGGAAGACTTCACCAGGCTTCAATGCGACCACCGAAGTGGTCGGGGAGACAGGATTCGAACCTGCGACCTCTACGTCCCGAACGTAGCGCTCTACCAGACTGAGCTACACCCCGAAGGAGCCGCCAAGAATACGGTGTGAAGGCCGTTCCGGCAACCCTTTTTTACAGTTTCAACGCACTTCCTTGTCGGCGCGCGCGCTTTCGCGTGCTTCGAACCACATCCCGTTGAGGATGGCCACGACCGAAGCCAGGCCAGCGCCGAGAATCCAAGCGAAATACCACATGGTCAATCTCCTGTGTGCGAGGGGTGTGCCGACCCTGGGCCGGCACACGGGCAATCAGTACGCGTTGGGGTTGTCGTCCATGTCCTCGACCGTCGTCTTGCCCTTCAGCACGCGGTACACCCAGGTGGTGTAGGCGAGGATGATCGGCAGGAAGATGGCCGTGGCCAGCAGCATGACCCACAGCGTGAGGTGGCTGGACGAACTGTCCCAGACGGTCAGGCTGGAGGTGGGCTGGCTGGAGGACGGCAGCAGGAACGGGAAGATCGCAAAGCCGACGGTGAGGATGATGCCGGCAATGGACGCGCCCGAGGCGATGAAGGCCAGGCCGCCACGTCGCGCACGCAGCAGCACCGCACTGGCAAGTGCACCCAGCAGGCCCAGCACCGGGAACACCAGCGTTGCCGGCATGCTGCTGTAGTTGCGCAGCCAGCCACCGGCGGCGGTGCCCAGTTCGGCGGTCTTCAACAGCGGATTGGTCGGCCCGTCGGTCACCACCTGCGAGGTGATCTGATAGCCCGGCAGGCCGAAGGCCACCCAGGCGCCGGCAGCGGCGAACAACACGAAGCTGATGATGGCGGCGATGCTGCCGTAGCGCGCTGCACGTTCGGCCACCGGGCCGTCGGTCTTGAGCACCAGCATGGCCGCACCGTGCGATACCAGCATGGCCACGCTGATCAGGCCGGCGATGAGCGCGAACGGCGTCAGCAGGCCGAAGAACGAACCGGTGTAGGTCACGCGCAGCGTGTCATCGAAATGGAACGGCACACCCAGCAGCACGTTGCCCACCGCGACGCCGGCAATCAGGCCCGGCAGCAGGCCACCGACGAACAGCACGCGGTCCCAGTTGTCGCGCCAGCGCTTGGACGGCAGCTTGCTGCGGTACTTGAAGCCGACCGGGCGCAGGATCAGCCCGAACAGCATCGCAAACACCGCCAGGTAGAAGCCGGAGAAGCTGACCGCATACAGCGGCGGCCATGCGGCGAAGATCGCGCCGCCACCCAGCACCAACCAGACCTGGTTGCCTTCCCACACCGGGCCGACGGTGTTGATCACCAGCCGGCGTTCTTCATCGGTCTTTGCCACGAACGGCAGCAGGGTGCCGACGCCCAGGTCGAAACCATCCATGACGGCCCAGCCGACCAGCAGGATGCCGAGCAGCAGCCACCAGATCACGCGGAGCGTGGTGTAATCAAGTGCAATGAATTCCATCTGGATTCTCCTGCCTCAGGCCTGGCCGGGGGCAACGGCATTGGGGGAAACAGGGCGGATGTCGGCCTGCAGCGTCGGCAGGATGTCGTCCGGACCCTTGCGGACCGCCTTCAGCATCAGCTTGATTTCGATGATCAGCAGCACCGTATACAGGCTGGTGAACACCGCCAGCGTGGTCAGGATTTCATGCAGTGCCAGGCCCGATGCCGCATAGAAGGTCGGCAGCACGCCGTCCACCGCCCACGGCTGGCGACCGTACTCGGCCACGAACCAGCCGCATTCGATCGCGATCCACGGCGCTGGCAGGCTCCACACGGCCAGCTTCAGGAACCAGCGCTTGTCCTGGAAGTTGTTGCGGCACGAGTAGTAGAAGGCCAGCGCGAAGAAGGCGATCAGGTAGAAGCCCAGCCCGGCCATGATGCGGAAGGTCCAGAACAGCGGCGCCACGCGCGGCACGGTATCCATCGCGGCCTTGGAGATTTCCTCCGGCGTCGCGTTGAGGATGTCTTCGCGGTAACGCTTCAGCAGCAGGCCATGGCCGAGATCCTGCCAATGGCGATCGAACATCTCCCGTGCTTCGAGGTCGTTCTTGTCCTTCTTCACCCGTTCCAGCGCGCCGTAGGCGATCTGGCCACCACGGATGCGGTGCTCTGCACGGTCGACCAGTTCGAGGATGCCCGGAATCGGCTGGTCCAGCGAACGGGTGGCGATCAGGCCCATCAGGTACGGGATCTTGATCGCGTAGTCGTTGGTGTGGGTGTCCTGGTTGGGGATGCCGAAGGCGGTGAAGTCCGCCGGCGCACGCTCGGTCTCCCACATCGCTTCGATCGCCGCCAGCTTCATCTTCTGGTGTTCGCTGGCGGCATAGCCGCTCTCGTCACCCAGCACGACCACCGACAGCGAGGACAGCAGGCCGAAGGCTGCGGCCACCGCGAACGAACGGCGGGCCATGTCCCTGTGCTTGTTGCGCAGCAGGTACAGGGCGCTGATCGACATCACGAAGATCGCACCGGTCACGTAGCCGGCACTGACGGTGTGCACGAACTTGGCCTGCGCCACCGGGTTCAGCAGCACCGCGGCGAAGTCGACCACTTCCATGCGCATGGTTTCGGGGTTGAACACCGCACCGGTCGGGTTCTGCATCCAGCCGTTGGCGATCAGGATCCACACCGCCGACAGGTTGGTGCCCAGCGCCATCAACCACGTCACGGTGAGGTGCTTGACCGGGCTCAGGCGCTTCCAGCCGAAGAAGAACAGACCGATGAAGGTCGCTTCGAGGAAGAACGCCATCAGGCCTTCGATCGCCAGCGGCGCACCGAAGATGTCACCCACGTAATGGCTGTAGTACGACCAGTTCATGCCGAACTGGAACTCCATCACCAGGCCGGTGGCCACGCCGATGGCGAAGTTGATGCCGAACAGGGTGCCCCAGAACAGGGTCATCTGCCGCCAGACCTGCTTGCGGGTCATGACGTACACGCTTTCCATGATGGCCACCATGAAGGACAGGCCAAGCGTGAGCGGTACGAATAGGAAGTGGTACATCGCGGTCAGAGCGAATTGCAGCCGCGACAGTTCTACGACTGTCTGATCAATCATGGCCTGGCTACCTCGTTGGATAGTGCCGTTGCAGGTGGCGGGAAGGGTGGTCTACGGGGTGAATGATGTGACCGACTACTTCAAACAGCCTTGATCCAGATCAATGTATGAACAGGTGTTCAGGGGGATCGTATGCCAACCCGATGAAGACTGCGACCGCCGGCCGCAGGGGAAGGCGGTTGCCTGCGCCTACAATGCCGTCCATCCCCTGCTGCCTGTGAAGAGCCTTGAGCGCTGCCGAACCGACCGCTGACGCCCCTGATCGGGATGACGAATCGACCCGCCTGCGGCGTGTCCGCACCGCGTGGCTGGCCGATCTGGCCCGCGCCGCGAAGGGACGGCAGCGGCTGGCGTCGCTGTGCATCAGCGTGTCCGGCGCGCTGTTGATCGGCCAGGCCGCCGCCATCGCTTGGCTGGTGCAGCAGGTGCTGGTGGAGCGCGCGCCGTTGGCCCAGGGCCTGCCGGTGCTGGCCGCGCTGGCGGTGATCCTGGTGGTGCGGACCCTGCTGGGCAGCGTCGCCCAGGCGGCGGCCGGTGACGTTGCCGATGCCGCACGCCTGTCCCTGCGCGAGCGTGTCTTCGCGCGCCTGCTCGGGCACGGCCCGTTGTGGCTGCGGCAGCGCCGCACCGGCGAGCTGGGCGAGCTGATGCTGCATCACGGCGATGCGATCGAGAACTACTACAGCGGTTTCCTGCCGGTACGCACCGAAGTGGTGGTGGTGCCGTTGTTGATCCTGGCTGCTGTGGCCTGGGTCGACTGGGTGGTCGCACTGATCCTGCTGTTCACCGCACCGCTGGTGCCGTTTTTCATGATGCTGGTGGGCTGGGGCGCTGAAGCGGCCGGACGCGCGCAGCTGGGCGAACTGGCGCGGATGAGCGGACACTTCGCCGATCGCATCAAGGGCCTGGGCCTGCTGCGCCTGTATGGCCGTGGGGAGGCCGAACTGGCCGGCATCGAGGCTGCGGCCGATGGCGTACGCGTGCGCACCATGAAGGTGCTGCGCATCGCCTTCCTGTCGTCCACCGTGCTGGAATTCTTTGCGTCGGTCAGTGTGGCGATGGTGGCGTTGTATCTGGGCCTGAGCTATCTGGGCCTGATGTCGCTGCATGCGACCGTGCCGACGCTGGGGGCGGGCTTGTTCTGCCTGCTGCTGGCGCCGGAGTTCTACGCGCCGTTGCGGCGCCTGGCCGCGCACTATCACGATCGCGCCAATGCACTGGCCGCTGCCGCCGAGGTGGAGCGCCTGCTGCAGGCGCTGCCGGAAGACGAAGCGCCCAGCAGCGACGGCAGTACGCCGCTGGCACCGGAGCCGGCCGAAGCCGCGTTGCCGCCGCTGCAGGCGCACGGTCTGGTACTGCGTCCGTTGGGCGCTGCGCACGACGTGCTGCAGAACCTGGACCTGCAGCTGGAACCGGGGCAGCGCCTGGCCCTGGTCGGTCCCAGTGGCAGCGGCAAGAGCACGTTGCTGGAAGCGCTGGCTGGTTGGCTGCCGCCGCGTGCGGGCCGGGTGCAGCTGCGGCCGGGGCTGCAGGTGGCCTATGCCAGCCAGCGTCCGTATCTGTTCCACGGCAGTATCGCCGAGAACCTGCGCCTGGCCGATCCCGGTGCCAGTGACGCGCGTCTGCGCGCCGTTGCCGAAGCCGCACAGGTGCTGCAGTTCGCGCAGCGCCTGCCGCAGGGGCTGGATACGCTGATCGGCGAGCGCGGCTTCGGCCTGTCCGGTGGCGAGGCACGACGCATCGGCCTGGCCCGTCTGCTGCTGCGCGATCCGCAGGTGCTGCTGCTGGATGAGCCTACTGCCTTCCTCGACGCCGAAACCGAAGCGGCGCTGCTGCGCAGCCTGGCCGCGTATGCGCGCGGACGCAGCGTGGTGGTGGCCACCCACAGCCCGGCGGTGATCGCCTGGGCCGACCGCTGCCTGCTGTTGCCCGAAGGGCGCCTGGTTGAGCCGGCGCAGGCGGTACGCGCATGAGCCGGTCTGCCGATTCGCTGCGCACGGTGTTCCTGCGCCATCGCCCGCGCCTGCTGCTGGCGGTGCTGCTGCTGTGGACCACGATGCTGGCCGGCACCGCACTGCTGGGCCTGTCGGGTGGCTTCCTCACTGCTGCAGCGCTGGCCGGTGCAGCGGGCCTTGGCCAGGGCTTCAATTTCTTCACCCCGTCGGCCGGCATCCGCGGGCTGACCATGGCGCGCATCGCATCGCGCTACTTCGAAAAACTGGTGGGGCATGACGCCACCCTGCGCATCGCCCGCGACCTGCGCGTGTGGTTCTTCCGCCGCGCGCTGCCGCTGGCGCCGGCACGGCTCGGTGCGACCCGCACCGGTGATCTGCTGGCGCGGCTGCTGGGCGACGTCGGCGAGATCGATGGCCTGCTGGTGCGTGCCATCGGCCCGTTGCTGGCGCTGGCTGCGTTGACGCTGGTGGGCGTGGGCTCGGCGGCGTTGATCCTGCCATCGGCAGCGCTGCTGCTGGCGGTACTGGCGCTGCTGATCGGCATTGGCGTGCCGTGGCTGGGCGTACGTGGCCATGACAGCGAAGAGGCCGACCGCGCTGCCCATCGTGCGGCGCTGCGCACGGCGGCATTCGAGGGACTGGAAGGGGCGGCTGATCTGGCCGCGCTGAATGCTGGCAACGCCTGGCAGTTGAAGGTGCGGGTGGCGGCCAAGCAGGTGGCCTCGCGCGATCGTCGTCGACGCCTGCGGCTGATCGCTGCATCGACGCTGCATGGCGTGCTGGCCGGGCTCGGCCTGGTGGCGATGCTGGCACTGGCGCTGCATGCGGCCGAACAACAGCGCATCGCACCGGAAATGGCCGCCGGGCTGGTGTTCCTGACGGTAGCGATGATCGAGCTGTGGGCGGGCATGGGCCTGGCCTGGCAATCGCTGCAATCGGGCCGCATTGCCGCCGCGCGCCTGCAGGCCATCGTCGAGCAACCGCCTTCGGTGCAGGAGCCGGCATCGCCGCAGCCATTGGCGCCAGCCGCGACCGTGCACTGGGACGATGTGCACTTCCAGTGGCCGGGCGCCGCACGGCCGGTCCTGTGTGGCCTGCAGCTGACGCTGGCACCGGGCGAGCGCATCGCCATCCGTGGCGACAGCGGCAGCGGCAAGACCACGTTGTCGAGCCTGCTGCTGCGTCTGTGGGATCCGCAGCAGGGACGGCTGACCTACGGTGGCCAGGACCTGCGCGATGTCGCCCAGGCCGACTGGCACCGGCACCTGGCGTGGCTGCCGCAGAACGCGCCGGTATTTGCCGGCAGCGTGGCCGACAACCTGCGACTGGGTGATCCCGAGGCCAGCGACGAGGCGTTGTGGGCGGTGCTGCAACGGGTACGGCTGGGCGAATGGGCCGAGCGCAACGGCGGCCTGCAGGCCTGGGTGGGCGAGAACGGCGCGACGATGTCGGCCGGCCAGGCGCGTCGCCTGGCGCTGGCGCGCGCGCTGCTGCGCAATGCGCCGATCCTGCTGGTGGATGAGCCCACCGAGGGGCTGGACGTGGATACCGCGCGCGCGTTGCTGCAGGACCTGCCAGCCCTGCTGGACGGACGCAGCCTGTTGATGATCACCCACGATGACCTGCCGGCGGGTGTGGTGGACGCGCAGTACCGGTTGCGCGATGGGGTATTGGTCCGCGAACCGCTTCGGTAGATGCCGACCTTGGTCGGCATATCCACGCGTGGCGTGGATCGACAGGGCAGCTACCGCGAAAATTCGCGCAGCAACACCGCGATCGAGGCCACGTTGGCCAGCACGCACAGCCAGAACACCCACTGGAACGGCATCTTGCGATGCTTGTGGCGGAACAGCGCCTGGCCGAGCAGGGCACCAGGCCAGCCGCCGGCAAAAGCCAGCAGCTGCAGCGTGCGTTCCGGCGTCCGCTGCTGTTTTCGCTGCGCTGCGCGCTTGTCGTGCCCATACAGAGCGAACGACACCGCGCTGGCCAGCGCGCACCACGCCCCCAGCCACAGTGGAAACACGCCGGTTGCGGTCAAGCCGATCAACGCACCGAACGCGGCCAGCGCCAGGTTGCGCCGCCACACCATTACAGTTCGTCGAGGAAGCCGCGCACGGCCGGGCCGAAACGTTCGAAGTCGACCAGGAACGCGTCATGGCCCTGCGGTGACTCCAGGCCGATGAAACGCGCATCCGCGCCGCCGGCACGCAGGCCATCGGCGACCTGTTGCTGCTGCTGTACCGGGAACAGGATGTCGGTGTTGGCGCCGATCGCCAGTGCCTTGCCGACGCGGATGCTGGCCAGTCCGGCCAGCACATCGCCATCGCCATATTCGGCCAGGTCGAACCAGTCCATCGAGCGGCTCAGGTACAGATAGCAGTTCGGATCGAAGAAACGCACGAACCGGCGTGCATGCCCTTCCAGATAGCTTTCGACCTGGAATTCCAGACCGAACGGATCATCGTCGGTCTGGTCGGAATCCAGCCGCACGCGACCGAAGCGACCATCCCATTCCAGCGCCGAGCGGTAGGTGATCACGCCCAGCTTGCGTGCCATGCGCATGCCCGATTCCGGGTACGCCTCATTGTCGTAGTGGCCACCGTTCCAGCGCGGATCCAGGCGGATCGCTTCGCGCTGCAGCGAACGGATGGCGATCGAGAAGGGCAACGCCTGTGCGCTGCCGGAAATGTTGATATGGCTGCGGGCGATGCCCGGGTGCAGCAGCAACACCGCCAGCGCCGTCATCCCGCCCATTGAATTGCCGATCACGCAGGCGAGCTGTTCGATGCCCAGTGCGCGCACCACGTCGATCGCCGCGCGTGCGCCGTCTTCGATCGACAGTTCCGGGAAATCCAGCCGATACAGCTCGCCGTTGGCCGGATTGATCGACGCAGGGCCGGTGGAGCCCTTGCAGCTGCCCAGCGAGTTCACGCAGACCACGAACCAGCGGTCTGTATCGATCGGCTTGCCGGGCCCGATCATGGCCTCCCACCAGCCCGGTGCGGGATTGGCTTCGTTGGCGGCCGCATGCGCGTCAGGCGACAGGCCGGTGACGATCAGGATCGCGTTGCTGGCGTCTGCGTCGAGCGCGCCCCAGGTCTCGTAGGCCACGCGCGCGCCATGCAGGGCGCCGCCGCGTTTGCACGGAAAGGGTGAGGGCAGGGCATGGAAGCGGGTGCCGGGCGGAATGAATTCGGTCATGCGGGCATTCTAGCGGGGCGGCATGTGCAGCTGGCGACACGCAGGTTTCCATGGGCGGGCAGAGCGTGGATCCGCCGGGCATGGCCCGGCGCTACCGGTGGTGCGCGTGGGTAGCGCCGGGCCATGCCCGGCGAGCG
>NZ_JBHZOP010000043.1:0-30092 GCF_042787595.1 Stenotrophomonas sp. YIM B13575
CCCCCCCCCCCCCCCGCTACCGCGATGACGATCAGTTGCTCTTCTTCGCCGCCAGCTGTGCGGCCAGCGCGGCCTTGAATTCCTCGAAGGTCTGACCCTTCTCATTGGCTTCGGCCTGCGCCGCATCGCGCAGCGCATCCGAATAGATCAAGCGCACCGGCGTGCCCTGCCGTTCGTGCAGTTCACCGGCCTGCATGATCAGCGCCAGCACCTGCGCCGCACTTTCGCTCTGGCCGGCAATGCGGCCATCCATGCCCAGCACCCATTCGCCATCGCGACGGACGACGCCGGCCAGCAGCGTGCGCTGGGTGTCGCGCAGTTCGGCGTGCGGCTCGACGGGCGAGGCGGTGGCGGCGGCCTTGTTGGCAGCCTGCTGTTCCTGGCGACGGCGCTGGTCGCGGCGGGATTTGGAAGAGGTCGACATCGGTGGGGCTTGCATTGCGGGGGCGCAAGGATAACCCACGCCCCCTGCATGCTGGTTCACACCGGTACGGCGTCGGCTCAGTCCAGCACCCGCCCCTGCCGCCAGTAGCCCATGAAGGTGATCGCGCGGCGATCCAGGCCGCAGTCCTTCACCAGATACCGGCGGATCGCCATCACCGCGCCGGCCTCGCCCGCCACCCAGGCATACATCGCGCCGTCCGCGCTGGCATCAGCCTGCTCCCACAGGATCTGCGCGTCGACGTCGATGTCGTCCAGTTCGGCGCCCTCGGCCACGGCCGGGGCTGCCGCCAGCCGCGCCTGCACGGCCTGCAGCAACCGCTGCCCATGGGCCTGTTGCCCGCGTGGCAACCACACCAGTTCGGCCGTGGCCGGTGCCTTCAATGGCACCGCATCCCCCGCCTGGGCGATCTCCAGCAGGGCCAGCGTGCGCGGCGGATCGGCCAGCCCGGCCAGTTCCTCGAGGATGCCGGCCACCGCCGGCAATGCGGTCTCATCGGCCACCAGCAACACCTGGCCGACCCCGGCTGGCGGCTTCCATTCCCAACCTTCGCTGCTGTCCGCGCAGTCAGCGTCGGGGGCCAGCAGCACCACGCGGTCGCCCGGCCGTGCGTGCGTGGCCCAGCGCGAGGCCGGTCCGGTCTCGCCATGCAGCACGAAGTCGACGTCGACCTCGCAGTCGCCGGCGCGCAGTTGGCGGAGGGTAAAGGTGCGCATCGGCGGCCGCGCGTCATCGGGCAGTGCCCGGTAACGGGCGTACCAGTCGTCGCCGCTGGGCACGTCCGGCGCGTCCTGGCCGGGCAAGGGGAAGAACACCTTGATGCGTTGGTCCGGGCCTTCGGTCTTCATGCGCGCCACGTCTGCGCCGGTGAACACCATGCGGTCCAGGGAAGGAGAAAGAACGCGGCGCTCCTTCAGCGCCACCTCGAACAGGCGGTAGGTCTGCTGCGCAGCCATGGGATACCTCATGCGACGACATCGGGATGGCTGGCTGTCGTGCATCCACGAACCGGCTTGCTGGAAACCCCAGCCTAGTCCCTGCGCGCAGCGTCGCAAGGGGGCGCTGCGTGATGCTGTGCCCTACCCCTGCGCGACGCTCAAAGCGTCGTGCCGGCTGCCTCTGCTGCGCGCTCGCGCTGGTGCTCCCAGTACCAGAACACGAAGCCGGCCGCGAAGAAGGCCGCCTGCCCCAGTGCCAGATGCAGCGGGCTGTCGTGCAGCAGTGGCGATACCACGCCGGCCACCACGGTGCTGATCATCAGCTGCACGAACGCCTGCAGCGACGAGGCCAGGCCGCGCTGCAGCGGATACATGTCCAGCACCGCCAGCGCCAGGATCGGGAAGATCAGCGCCATGCCCATGCCGCCGAGGAAGATCGGCATCACCGCCCACGGCAACGCGAACTGCGGCGCGAGGCTGACATAGCCGATGTTCAACACGGCAGAGACCGCACACAAGGTGAAGCCCAGGGCCACCTGCCGCGTCGGTGTGCTGTGCCCGGCCATGCGCCCGGACAGGAACGAACCGGTGGTCATGCCGCCGATGGTGGGAATGAACAGCCAGGCAAAGCCGCCTTCACCCAGATGCAGGTGCTGCATCACGATCGCCGGCGCCGAGGAGATGTACAGGAAGATGCCGCCGAAGCCGATGCTGCCGGCAAGCGCCAGGCGCAGGAAACGCGGGTTGAAGCCGATGCGCACGTAGTCGCGCATCAACGTGCGTGGCGACAGTGCAACCCGTGCCTGCGCCGGATGGGTTTCCGGCAGGAAGCGCGCGGTGGCCGCCAGCAGCACCAGCGCGAATACCACCAGGAACCAGAAGATCAGCGGCCAGCCGGCACCACTGAGCAGGATCCAGCCGCCGATGATCGGCGCGATGGCCGGGGCGATGCCGAACAGCATCGACACCTGGCTCATCAGCCGCTGCGCGTCGTGGCCGTGGTACAGATCGCGGATCACCGCGCGGCCGACGATCATGCCGACACCGGCAGACAGGCCCTGCAGCGCGCGGAACGCCAGCAGCGTGGTCAGGTCGGTGGACAACGCGCAGCCCACCGAGGCGCCGACGAAGATCACCAGGCCGCCGAGGATCACCCGCTTGCGCCCCCACGCATCGGACAGCGGGCCGTGGGCCAGGCTCATCAGGCCGTAGAACAGCAGGTAGACGCTGATGGTCTGCTGCACAGCCACCTCGTCCACCGCCAGGCGCTGGGCCAGCTGCGGAAACGCAGGAAAGATGGTGTCGATCGAGAACGGACCGAACATGGCCAGACCAGCGAGCAACAGGGCCATGCGGCGGGTGGAAGGAGCAACAGCGGCGGTCATCGGGCAAGCGTCCGGCAGGGCCATGCGTGACACGCACGGCGGGCGCCGATCCCCTGCGGCAGGGACGGCGCCAGATGAATACGAGAATCGGACCATCATAGGTGGGGAATGCGTGCGACGCCATGCACGGGTGCACAGAACGCACGCCCGGGCCATCGGCCATTCAGGCCTGTGAGGCCACTCCGGGCCACCGTCGGGCACCGGCAAGAGGCTATAATCGGCGGGCAACACGGTGGGAGAAGCAGGTCACCGCTGCCGAAGGCGCAACGCCCGTAATCGCTCAGGCCCGATACCACCCGTAACAGAACTCTGGAGAGACCGGTTCGATCCGGCGCCGAAGGGGCACGAAGCTGCGGTTTTCCGCGCTTTTAAACTCTCAGGCAAAAGGACAGAGGGGCGCCCGCAGACCGCCGACCGGCGGCTTGTGCCCGTGCGTGTGCCCTTTCCTGACGGATCCTTCGCCATGTCCCAGAACACCCCTTCCCTGCGTGAGCTCGAGCACCATTCGGCGTTCGTCGAGCGCCACATCGGCCCCAACGATGCCGAGATCGCGCAGATGCTCGGCGTCATCGGCCACGCATCGCTGGATGCGATGACCGATGCCATCGTCCCGGCCAAGATCAAGTCGCCGGCACCGCTGGCGTTGCCGGAGTCGATCACCGAAGTGCAGGCGCTGGCGAAGATCCGCGCGATCGCCGACAAGAACACCGTGCTGCGCAGCTTCATCGGCCAGGGCTATTACGGTACCCACACGCCGAACGTGATCCTGCGCAACATCCTGGAAAACCCGGCCTGGTACACCGCCTACACCCCGTACCAGGCGGAAATCTCGCAGGGCCGCATGGAAGCGCTGATCAACTTCCAGACCCTGTGCGCCGACCTGACCGGCATGGAAATCGCCAACGCCTCGCTGCTGGACGAAGCCACTGCCGCTGCTGAAGCGATGACCCTGGCCAAGCGCTCGGCCAAGTCGAAGTCGGACACCTTCTTCGTGCACGATGCCGTGCACCCGCAGACGCTGGAACTGCTGCGTACCCGCGCCGAGCCCATGGGCATCGTGCTGCGCGTGGGCACCCCGGCCGAAGCGCTGGAAGCGGAAGCCTTCGGCCTGCTGCTGCAGTACCCGGATACCTTCGGCCAGGTCGGCGACTACAAGGCGCTGGTCGATGCCGTGCACGCGCGCGGCGGGCTGGTGGCCGTGGCCACCGACCTGCTGGCCCTGACCCTGCTGGCCGCCCCGGGCGAATGGGGTGCGGACATCGTGGTCGGCAACAGCCAGCGTTTCGGCGTGCCGTTCGGTTTCGGTGGCCCGCATGCGGCGTTCATGGCCTGCCGTGACGCCTACAAGCGTTCGATGCCGGGCCGTCTGATCGGTGTCTCGATCGACGCGCAGGGCAATCCGGCCTACCGCCTGACCCTGCAGACCCGCGAACAGCATATCCGCCGCGAGAAGGCCACCTCCAACATCTGTACCGCACAGGTGCTGCTGGCAGTGATGGCCTCGATGTACGCCGTCTACCACGGTCCGGAAGGCCTGACCCGCATCGCCCGCCGCACCCATCGCCTGGCCGCGATCCTGGCCAGCGCGCTGCGCACCGCCGGTGTGCAGGTCGGCGCCGACTTCTTCGACACGCTGCACGTGACCGGTGTCGACGCCGACGCGATCCATGCCAAGGCCCGTGCGGCCGGCTACAACCTGCGTGCGATCGACAGCAGCTCGGTGGGCATCAGCCTGGACGAGACCACCACCCGCGCCGACATCGTCGCCGTCGGCGCGCTGTTCGGTGCCAGCGTTGATGTGGACGCGCTCGATGCCAGCACCGCCGACGCGCTGCCGGCCGGCCTGCTGCGCCAGTCCGCGTTCCTGACCCACCCGGTGTTCAACACCCACCACAGCGAGCACGAGCTGCTGCGCTACCTGCGTTCGCTGGCCGACAAGGACCTGGCGATGGACCGCACGATGATCCCGCTGGGCTCGTGCACCATGAAGCTCAACGCCACCGCCGAAATGATTCCGGTGACCTGGCCGGAGTTCTCGCAGATCCACCCGCTGGTGCCGGCCGAGCAGGCGCTGGGCTACAAGGAACTGATCGATTCGCTGGAAGCGATGCTGGTCGAGTGCACCGGCTACGACGCCGTCAGCCTGCAGCCGAACTCCGGTGCGCAGGGCGAGTACGCCGGCCTGCTGGCGATCCGCGCCTACCACCGCTCACGCGGCGAAGATCACCGTGACATCTGCCTGATCCCGGATTCGGCGCACGGCACCAACCCGGCGTCGGCACAGATGTGCGGCATGAAGGTCGTGGTCACCAAGACCGATGCCAACGGCAACGTCGACGTCGAGGACATCCGCCTCAACGCCGAGAAATACAGCGACCGCCTGGCCGCGATCATGATGACCTACCCGTCCACGCATGGCGTGTTCGAGGAAGAAGTCGTGGAGATCTGCGAGATCATCCACAAGCACGGCGGCCAGGTGTACACCGACGGTGCCAACATGAACGCCCTGGTCGGCGTGGCCAAGCCGGGCAAGTGGGGTTCGGATGTTTCGCACCTGAACCTGCACAAGACCTTCTGCATCCCGCACGGCGGCGGCGGCCCGGGCGTTGGCCCGTGTGCGGTCAAGTCGCACCTTGCCCCGTTCCTGCCGGGCAAGCTGGGTGACAACGGTCCGGTCGGCATGGTCAGCGCCGCCAGCTTCGGCAGCGCCTCGATCCTGCCGATCAGCTGGATGTACATCGCGATGATGGGCACCGAGGGCCTGCGCAAGGCCACCCAGGTCGCCCAGCTCAACGCCAACTACATCGCCAAGCGCCTGGCCCCGCACTTCAAGACCCTGTACACCGGTCGCAACGGCCTGGTCGCGCACGAGTGCATCCTCGACGTGCGTCCGCTGGAGAAGACCAGCGGCATCGGTGCCGAAGACGTGGCCAAGCGCCTGATCGACTTCGGCTTCCATGCCCCGACCCTGAGCTTCCCGGTGGCCGGCACGCTGATGGTCGAGCCGACCGAAAGCGAATCGCTGCACGAGCTGGACCGCTTCATCGACGCGATGATCCAGATCCGCGAAGAGATCACCGCGATCGAAGACGGCCGCCTGGACCGCGAGGACAACCCGCTGAAGAACGCCCCGCACACGGCCACGGCAGTGACCGCCAGCGAATGGACCCACGCCTATCCGCGTGAACTGGCCGCCTTCCCGCTGCCGAGCCTGAAGCTGCAGAAGTACTGGCCGCCGGTGGCCCGCGTCGACAACGTGTACGGCGACAAGAACGTGATGTGCGCCTGCATCCCGGTCGATGCCTACAAGGACGATGAAGTCGAGGCGTAAGCCTTCGCGGCATCGGTAACAGAACGGCCCGCGCAAGCGGGCCGTTTTCGTTTCCATCCACGCATGGCGTGGATCTACTGGAGAGTGCGCCATGGCAGGTAGTAGATCCACGCCATGCGTGGATGCTTTGCCATCACGGATCCGGCACCTGCCCCAGGCTCAATTGCCACGACACGCCGAAACGGTCCTGCACCCAGCCATAGCGGCTGCTGAACTCGTAGTCGCCCACCGGCATCAGCCAATGCCCGCCGTCGCCCAGCACGCGCGCGGCACGTTCGAACGATTCGGCACCCGCACATTCCACGAACAGCGACATCGAGGGCGTGAACGTGAAGTCGTGCACATCCAGGCTGTCGAAGCACAGGTAGTGGGTGCCGCCGAGCAGGAAAATGGCCTGGCGGACCTGACCGGGCACGCCCGCACCCGCCCCGTCCGGATGGCGCTGCAGGGCCAGCAGGCGGAATTCGGCGAAGGCTTCGGCGTACAGGGCCAGCGCGGCTTCGGCCTGGCCGGTGAACATCAGGAAGGGACGGCTGCGCAGCATGCGGTGCTCCCGTTCGTCGGGCCGGTGATGGCCCACGCGATCAGCGTCGCACGCGGGATGTATGCCTGCTGTAGAGCCGAGCCCATGCTCGGCTGACGTCTGCCCGAACAGCAGCCGACCATAGGGTCGGCTCTACAGGATCAGGCCTCGCGCATGCGCCGGGCAATGGCGCTGCTGGCCGCGATGGTCGCGGTCAGCGCCACCATCGACAGGAACTGCAGGCGCGTATGCGCTTCACTCAGCAGCAGGCCGAAAATCAACGCCAGGATCGCCAGCGCGCAGACGGTCAGCCACGGGAAGCCCGCCATCCGGAACGGCAGGCGCGTGCCCAGGCGGTCGGCGCGACGGCGCAGCACCAGCTGCGAGACCAGCGACAGCGTCCACACCAGCAGGCAGGTGGAACCGACGATGTTCAGCAGCACCGGCAACACCTTGTCCGGGAACAGCAGTTCCATGATGGTGGCAGCGAAGCCGAACAGGACGCTGGCCAGCACCGCGATCACCGGCACCTGGCGCGGGTCGGTCCAGCCCAGCACGGCCGGTGCTTCGCGGCGTTGCGCCAGCGAATACATCATGCGCGAGGCGCCGTAGAGATTGGCGTTGAGCGCCGACAGCAGGGCGATCACCGCGATCAGGGTGATGGCCGTGGCTGCCCCCGGGATATTGGCGACATCGAGAACCGCGGCGAACGGCGACTTCAGCGCTTCACTGGTCCATGGCACCACGGCGATGATCACGCTCAGCGAACCGATGTAGAACACCAGGATGCGCCAAGCCACGGTGCGGATGGCGCGGGCGATGCTGCGCTCGGGGTCTTCGGTCTCCGCCGCCGCGACGGCCACGATCTCGGTACCGCCGAAGGCGAACACCACCACCAGCAGCGCCGCACCGATACCGGCCAGGCCCTTCGGCGCGAAGCCGCCGTGCTCGATGAAGTTGCTCAGGCCCGGCGAGGCCACCTGCGGCAGCCAGCCCATCAGCAGCGCCACGCCAACGGCGATGAAGGCCAGGATCGCCGCCACCTTGAGGATGGCGAACCAGAATTCGAACTCACCGAAGTTCTTCACCCCGAGCAGGTTGATCGCGGTGAAGAACAACATGAAGGCCAGTGCCGCCATCGGTACCGGCACCACCGGCCAGACCGTGGCCAGCAATCCGGCCGCGCCCACCGCCTCGGCGGCGATGACGATGACCAGCTGCACCCACCACAGCCAGCCCACGGTGGCGCCGGCGGTGGCGCCCATGGCATCGGCCGCATACACCGAGAACGCACCGCTGGTCGGCTTGGCGGCGGCCATTTCGCCCAGTGCGTTCATCACGATGATCACCAGCGCACCGGCCACCAGGTAGGACACCAGCACCGCCGGGCCGGCCGCCTGCACGCCTACGCCGGAGCCGAGGAACAGGCCGGCGCCGATGGCGCTGCCCAGCCCCATCATGATCAGCTGGCGTGGCTTGAGCGAATGGCCGAGGCGGGAGGGCGAAGCGGTCTGATCGGGGGTGGCGGGCATCGGCAGGGCTGGCGGCGGCGACAAGGGCGACACCTTACCGTGTCCAGCCGCCGCGGGGATAGGCACAGCGCAGCAGGAAACTCAGGCCGGTACCGGCTCGCCGACATTGCCACCAATACGGGCCCGATAGGCGCGCGGCGAAAAACCGGTTTCAGCCTTGAACTTGCGGGTGAACGCGCTCTGGTCGCTGAAACCGCAGGCCTGGCCGATGCAGGCGATGCTCTCGTTGCCATGCAGCAGGTGCATGGCCATCTGGATCCGCAGCCGGGTCAGCACCTGCTGCGGGGTCATCTGGAACACCTTGCGGAAGCTGCGCTCCAGCTTGGACAACGAAAAACCGGTGATGTCCAGCAGGGTCTGCATCCGCACGTTCTCGGCGTAGTGCGTATTGAGGTGGGCCAGGGCCAGCCGCAGCTGCTCGTACTGGGTGCCCAGGCTGTCCTTCTGGCCGAGGTCGCGGGAGATGCCGATCAGCCCTTCCACCTGCCCGTCGACCACCAGCGGGCGCTTGCAGGTCAGGCACCAGCCCGGTTCGCGGTTGGCGAACAGGTGCAGCTCCATCAGGTTCTCGATCACCTCGCCGGACAGCACGCGGGCGTCCTGGTCGACATAGTCCGCACTCAGGCCGGTGGGGTAGATCTCGGCTGCGGTGCGGCCGATCACGTCCTTGCGCGCACGCAGGCCCAGCCGTCGCAGCATGGTCTGGTTGACGTAGGTGTAGCGGCCCTGGCGGTCCTTCATGAAGAACAGCACGTCCGGAATGGCGTCGAACAGGGCTTCGATGTCGGCGGGTTCGACTCGCATGCGGCAAGCATACCCGAGCCGCCGATTTGTCTGCGCGTTCACTCCCACGGGACCCTGCATTAACGCCGACGGCGCCAGTGTCTGGGGTCTGCCCCCTACCCGCTCCAGGAGATCCTCCATGGCCGCCAGCAAGCCGACCGGCAAGCGCGCTCCCGCCACCCCCGCCGCCGACCGTGACAGCCGCGGCCAGGGCGATGAACTGCATCAACTGGCGGGAGGAGACCATCCGGTACTGACCAGCAACCAGGGCATCCCGGTTGCCGACAACCAGAATTCCCTGCGCCAGGGGCCGCGTGGCCCGACCCTGCTGGAGGACTTCCTGCTGCGCGAGAAGATCACCCACTTCGACCACGAGCGCATTCCCGAGCGCATCGTCCACGCGCGTGGCTCGGCCGCCCATGGCTTCTTCGAACTGACCAAGTCGCTGGGCAAGGTGACGCGGGCCAAGATCCTCACCGAGGTCGGGGTGAAGACGCCGGTGTTCACCCGCTTCTCCACCGTCGCCGGCGGCGCCGGTTCGGTCGACACCCCGCGCGACGTGCGCGGCTTCGCGGTGAAGTTCTACACGAAGGAAGGCAACTGGGACCTGGTCGGCAACAACATCCCGGTGTTCTTCATCCAGGATGCGATCAAGTTCCCCGACCTGATCCATGCGGTGAAGATGGAACCGGACCGCGCATTCCCGCAGGCGGCCAGCGCGCACGACACCTTCTGGGATTTCGTCTCGCTGATGCCCGAATCGATGCACATGATCATGTGGGCGATGAGCGACCGCACGATCCCACGCTCGCTGCGCACCATCGAAGGTTTCGGCATCCACAGCTTCCGCCTGCTGGATGACGAAGGGAACTCCACCTTCGTCAAGTTCCACTGGCGCCCGAAGCTGGGGCTGCAGTCCACGATCTGGGACGAGGCGCTGAAACTGCAGGCGGCCGACAACGATTTCCACCGCCGCGACCTGTTCGAAGCGATCCAGCGTGGCGACTTCCCCGAGTGGGAGCTGGCGGTGCAGTTGTTCAGCGAGGAACAGGCCGACGGCTTCCCGTTCGACCACTTGGACCCGACCAAGATCATCCCCGAGTCGCTGGTGCCGCTGCAGGTGATCGGACGCATGGTGCTGGACCGATGGCCGGACAACTTCTTCGCCGAGACCGAGCAGGTTGCGTTCTGCCCGGCCAACGTGCCGCCCGGCATCGACTTCAGCAACGATCCGTTGCTGCAGGGACGGCTGTTCTCCTATCTGGATACCCAGCTGATCCGCCTGGGCGGGCCGAACTTCAACCAGATCCCGATCAACGCACCGAAGTGCCCGTTCGCCAACCACCAGCGCGATGGCCACATGCAGATGCAGGTGCCGAAGGGACGCGTCGCCTACGATCCCAGTTCGCTGCAGGAGGACAGCCCGCGCGAGACCCCCGCCGGTTTCCGCAGCCACGCCAGCGCCGATGACGGGCGCAAGGGCCGCACCCGTGCAGAAAGCTTTGCCGACCACTACAGCCAGGCACGGATGTTCTTCCGCAGCCTGGAAAAACCGGAACAGGCGCACCTGGCCTCGGCGCTGGTGTTCGAGCTGTCGAAGGTGGAAACGGAGAAGGTGCGCGTGCGCACCGTCAGCCATCTGCGCAACATCGACGAAGGACTGGCCAAACGCGTGGCCGATGGGCTGGCCCTGCGTACCCTGCCCGACCCGGCACCGACGGCAACCCCCGCTCAGGACCTGCCCGTCGCCCCCGAAGTACGGGTGATCGGCCGCAACAAGCCACTGCTGCAGGGGCGCTGCATCGGCATCCTGTTCGATGAAGGTTCCGATGCACGAGTGATCGCCAACCTGCGCAAAGCCGCTGAAAAGGTCGGTGCCAGCGTCAAGCTGGTCGCACCGAAAGTCGGTGGCACCACGCTCAGCGACGGCAAAGTGCAGGCCGCCGATGGACAGCTGGCCGGTACCCCGTCGGTGGTGTTTGATGCCGTGGCCGTGGTGCTGAGTGCCGATGCTGGAAAGGCGCTGGCCAAGGAAGCGGCGGCCGTAGGCTTCGTCAGCGACGCCTGGGCGCACCTGAAAGCCATCGCCAGTGACGAAGGCGCACAGGCGCTGCTGAAAGCGGCACGTGTAGGCAGTGATGCTGGCACCGTCGAGGCGGAAGACAGCAGAGCCTTCCTCACCGCTGCCGCCACCCGCCAATGGGCGCGTGAGCCGAAGCTGCGCCTGCTGGCCTGATCAACCGAAGAGGGCTTGGCGTACCCGCGCTGGCGGATGACTCCGACTACCCCGACAACCTGTTGATCCAGCCCGCGATCAACGCGGCAGCCGGTTCGGCCCGCGCCTGCAGCAGCAGGTGCGGGCCTTCGATGGCGATGTGCCGCGCGTCGGGCAGCAACACCTGCAGTTCGCGCACGCTGTGCGGCCACAGCAGTCGATCCTGCAGCGCCTGCACGTTCAAGGTGGGCACCTGGATCCCGGACAACAGCGCACGTACATCAACGCGCAGGGTGGCCGCTGCGCGCTGGCGCAGCACCGGCGTCGGCACCTGCGCCAGTGCGTCCTGCAGGTCCTGCTGATTGCTGCGGGTGCGCCAGCGCCCCAGCAGCAGTCGTGCCATCAGTGGCAACGGCGGCATCGGCCAGGCAGGTGCCAGCGCCATGGCGGCGCTGGCGGGCAACGGCACCGGTCGCCGCGCGAAGGTCGTGCACAGCACCAGTCCACGGAGTCCGGGCAGCGGGCCTGCGGCCAACTCCATCGCCAGCGGGCCGGCGAAGGACTCGGCAAGAAGCACGAACGACTGCGCAGACAGCTGTGATCGAACCGCCTCCACCAAGGTTGCGTAATCCTGCGCCCCCGTACCGGGCAGCGCCAGCGCGCGCGCATCCAGGCCACGCGCGCGCAGCTCATCCAGGAAGGGCATCGACAGCCGGCCCGTGCCGTCCAGCCCGGGCAACACGACAACCTGCAGTGGCAGCGGATCACTCAATGCAAGGCCCTTCACATGTCCATGGTGGAGAACATCGAGCATGATCGAACGTGCGTCGGCATGCCATACGCGGAGGTACGCAGACGAGCGCGATGACCCGTTCAGACGCCCCCGTTGGCAAACACGAATAAACGGATAGAATCGCCGCCACACGGGTCGCCAGCGGTGGCCCAGGGGATTGAGGAAGCACGTGCTACGGCACGGAAATTGCATCACGGCAATGGACTGTCGACCGGCAACCCGGCCGACATCGGGATCTGAAGAGAAGGAACGGCCCACCGGCAGAGGCGCGCAGGCGCAGTGCGGTGGCTGACATTCGTGGATTGATCAGGGGGATCGCATGTCCGCACCACACTTTGTCCGTCCGCTGCTGCGGGCGGCGCTTCTGCTGCTGTTTGCCTTGAGCCTGCCAGCCATCGCCGCGCCGGTCACGTTGCATTTCACCAACAACGCGGGACTTGGCGGACCTGTAGCGCTCAGCGGCCAGGGTGGATCGCAGACTCTAGCAGGGCTGGGCCTGCAGGTCCTCAACACGGATAGCGGATTCAGCAACGCAGCAGGCGCCATCACATTCCAGAACGACGGGTTCTTTCAAACGCTGGACCCTGGCTTCCCGGGCGCACTGACCGATCAGTTGACCGAGCATCTGGCAATGGTGGTCAGATCCCCCAATGGCCGGCCCTTTTCGCTGAAGTCCTTCCTGTACATCAACTGGGGGGAGAACTACGGCACCCAGGTCCAGGTCACGGGTTTCCGCTCGGGTTCTGCGGTGAGCGGGGCAAGCCGGACCTTCAACTGGCCCGACTACACGCCGGTTACCGTATCTCTGCCAGCAGCCTTCGACAACGTCGATGAGGTCCGGATAGAAATGATCGGCGGCGGAACGGTCAATCCAAACCGTTTTTCCTGGCACGCGATCAACAACCTCGTCGTTGATGTTCCCAACAGTGCGCCGTCCGATATCGCCTTGTCAGCCAACACGGTCCTGCAGAGCAGCGCGGCCAACACGACCGTGGGTACGCTGACCAGCACCGATCCGGATATCGGCAGCACCTTCACCTATTCGCTGGTTGCCGGTGCCGGCAGCACCGACAATGCGTCCTTCACGATCGCCGGTGATACGTTGCGGGCCAACACGCCCTCCGCCCTGGCTGCAGGCAACCGCAGCATCCGCGTGCGAACGACGGATGAGAACGGTGCGACCTTCGAGAAGGTGCTCATCCTGCAGGTCACCGATGACTTGGCCCCGACCGTCACCAGCACCGCGCCCAGTGGTTCGCCGGCGGCCACCGCCACCAGCGCGAGCTTCGCGGTGACCTTCAGCGAGGCGGTCAGCAACGTGACCTCCGACGACTTCGCTCTGGCCACCACGGGCAACGCTGCAGGCACCATCACTGCAGTGTCGGGCAGTGGCGCCGTCTACAGCGTGGATGTGACGGGCATTACCGGCAACGGCACCCTCAAGCTCAATGTCAACGGCAGCACCAATATTGTCGACGCGGCCGGCAATGCCGCCACGGCCTACAGCAGCGGCACCGCGCACAGCGTCGCCATTCCCACCGCGCCGGACGCCCCGACCATCGTCACGGCGACTGCAGCCAACGCCCAGGCCACGATCAGCTTCACCGCGCCTGTCAACACCGGCGGATCTGCCATCACCGGTTACACCGTCACGTCCTCGCCAGGCAACAAGATCGGCACGGGCACCGCATCGCCCATCCTCGTCACCGGCCTGACCAACGGCACGGCCTACACCTTCACCGTGACCGCCACCAACGCCATCGGCACCAGCGTGGCATCGGGCGCATCGAATGCGGTCACACCGAAGGCCGCACAGAGCATCACCTTTGCCAACCCGGGCACGCAGAACTTCGGCACCACCCCGACCCTGACCGCTACCAGCAGCTCTGGACTGGCGGTGACGTTCTCTTCATCCACCTCCGCTGTGTGCACGATCACTTCGGGCGGCACGTTGACCCTCCTGACCAGCGGCAACTGCACCATCAATGCCGACCAGGCGGGCGATGGCACCCATGATTCGGCAACCACTGTTTCCCAGACCTTCACTGTCGCCGCCGTCACACCCGGCGCGCCGACCATCGGCACCGCGACCGCTGGAAACAGCCAGGCGTCGGTGACCTTCACTGCGCCGGTCAGCAATGGCGGCGGCAGCATCACCGGGTACACCGTTGCCTCCAATCCCGGTGGACTGACCGGCACCGGCGCCGGTTCGCCGATCACCGTTACCGGCCTGACCAACGGCATTGCGTACACCTTCACCGTCACCGCAACCAACGGTGCCGGCACCGGAGGCGCATCGGCGGCCTCCAACGCCATCACCCCCGCGTCCCCGCAGACGATCACCTTCGCCAACCCGGGCGCGCAGACCTATGGCACCACTCCCACGTTGACGGCAACGTCCACCTCCAGCCTTGCGGTCAACTTCACATCGTCGACAACCGCGGTCTGCACCATCACCAGCGGCGGGCAACTGAGCTTCGTCACCACCGGTACCTGCACGATCCAGGCGGATCAGGCCGGTGACAGCACCTACCTGCCGGCATCGCAGGTCAGCCAGTCGTTCACCGTCAATGCGGTGGTACCCGGCGCACCGACCGGCATCTCCGCCAGCCCGTCGGGTACCGGTCAGATCAGTGTTGCCTTCACCGCCCCGGCCAGTACCGGTGGATCTCCGATCACCGGCTACACGGTCACCGCCTCTCCCGGCGGTGCCACCGGCACGGGTGCCAGTTCGCCGATTGCCGTCAGCGGCCTGACCGTCGGCCAGTCGTACACGTTCACCGTCACGGCCACCAACAGCGCGGGCACCGGCAGCGCGTCTGCTGCATCCAATGCGGTCACCGCTGCGGATGCGATCGTTGCCAGCCCATCCAGCGCAACGGTGGCCTACAACACCGCAAGCGCAGTGGCACTGACGATCAGCGGCATTCCGACCAGCGTGGTCATCATCGGCAATCCGGCCCATGGCCAGACCGCCGTCAGCGGAACCTCGGTCAGCTACACGCCGACAACCGGCTACTACGGCGCGGACAGCTTCAGTTACCAGGCCAGCGACGGCAACACGACCTCGGCCACAGTGAAGGTCAGCATCACCGTGTCCCCGCCGACACTGGTGGCAACGCCCGCCTCGCTGGGCCCGGCAACCGCGGGCACCGCCTACACGCCAACGCTGTCCACCAGTGGCGGTGCCGCGCCTTACAGCTACCAGGTGATCGGTACGCTGCCGCCGGGCCTGGCGCTGAGCTCGACAGGTGCCTTCAGCGGCGCACCTACAAGCGCGAGCACCTACAGCTTCAACGTGCGCGTGACCGACAGCAGCACCGGCGACGGCCCTTCCAGCAAGGACACCGCCTACACCCTGGTGGTCAACGCGCCGCAGCTGGCATTTGCGCTCTCCAACCTGCCGCAGTCGTCCACCGCAACCGACTACACGCAGCGCCTGCAGGTCTCCGGTGGTGCCGCGCCTTATCTGTTCGCGGTAAGCGCCGGCGCCCTGCCCACCGGCTTGACCCTGGCCAGCGACGGCACCTTCTCCGGTACGCCGCAGGGCGCAGGCAGCTACGCGTTCACCGTGTCCGTCACCGATGCAAACGGCTTCACCGCCAGCCAGGCCTATACCCTGCAGGTGCTTGAAGCGGTGCAGCAGATCAGCGCGTTCCTGGCCAGTCCCACCGCGCCGGTCTACAGCGAGAATGGGCGCTTCAGCATTTCGGCCAGCGGAGGCGCGTCCGGCAATGCCATCGTGTTCGCCACGACCACCCCGGCGGTATGCCGCGTGGAAGGTGGCAGCGTGACCATGCTCGCCGCCGGCCGTTGCAGCCTGACCGCCAACCAGGCCGGCAACACGCAGTACCTGGCCGCCACGCAGGCCACGCTGGAGGTGGACATCACCGCGGCCGTGCCGGTACTGCAGTGGACGCAGGAACTGCACAAGGTGTTCGGCGAAGCGGCCTTCGACCTGATCGATCCGCAGAGCCCCAGCCGCGGCACCTTCAGTTACTCGAGCAGTGATGCGACGGTCGCCAGCGTGCAGGGCCGCACGGTCACCCTGGTGGGCGAAGGCGTCGCGATCCTCACCGTCACCCAGGCAGCCGCAGGCGGCTATGCAGTGGGTACTGCGCAACTGCGCCTGGTGGTGAGCCAGCGCCCCGACCCGACCCGCGACCCAGGCGTTGTGGCCGGTCTGCAGGCGCAGGTCGATGCCAGCGTGCGCTTCGCCAGTGCACAGCAGTCCAATATCCGTGATCGCCTGCGTCAGGTACGCGGTGGCAGCAACGCCTCCAGCAACCAGCTGTCGCTGAGCTACGCCGGCGGCAACGATCTGCCCAACGTCCCGGTACCGATATCCAGGCTGGGTGGCGATGCCCTGCCTGCATTGCCTGCCGGCTGGGGCATGTGGGCATCCGGCAGTGCCAGCTACGGTGCCGGGCCGGGCCGCAGCAGCCGTTACGACTTCCGCACCGATGGCCTGACCGTCGGCGTGGACCGCGCGTTCGGTACCCGTTTCCTGTTCGGCGTGGCCGGCAGCCTGGGGCGTAACAACAGCGACATGGAAGACAGCGACGCGCGGGTGAAGTCCGATCAGCGTTCGCTGGCGGCCTATGGCCTGTGGCGCGGTGGTGAAAACGTGTTCATCGATGGCATCGTGGCCACCGGCACGCTGGACTTCGATACCCGCCGATGGAGTACGGACGCCGATGCGTTCGCGCAGGGCAAGCGCGACGGAGACCAGTGGTTCGGTTCGCTGGCCTTCGGTTACGAGCATCGACACGCCGGCACGACGCTGACCGGGTATGGCCGCGTCGAGGCCAGCCGCAGCACCCTGGACAGCTACCGCGAAAACGGCGCGGGCCTGTATGACCTGGTCTATCGCGAGCAGGTGGTGCGCAACAGCGCCGTGGCGTTGGGCCTGGAGGGCGCCTACCTGTCAGCGGACCCGGAAGCACGCGTGCGTCCGTTCTGGAGCATCGAGTACCGCCAGGCGCTGGATGACAAGGGCGATGCCTACCTGAACTACGCCATCGGACCGCGCGCGCAGGACTACCAGCTGCGCATGCAGAGCTACAACGACCACGCGTTGTCGATTGCGGCAGGCATGGACGTGCGCCTGCAACGTGGCTGGTTCATGTCGCTGCTGCTGGGCCATGAGCAGACCCGCGGTTCCAGCCGCGCCACTAGCATCGGCCTGCGTCTGGGCTATGGTGCCGCAGGCGGTGCTGCAGGTACCGGCACGCTGGGCAACGCTGAAGGCACTGGCAGGCAACGCTGCAATCCGCGTCGCTGCCCGCCGCAGGCGGCCGCCGCGCCACGCTGAGGCAGCCGCACAGAGAAAAGCCAGCCCCGTCCGGGGCTGGCTTGGGGACCATCGGTGCAACGCTTGGTGTCAGGCAGCGCGTGCGTTGGCGTGTGAGGTGCGCACACCCTGCTCCAGCTGGAACACCGACACCGACGTCGTCAGTGCATGTGCCTGTTCTTCCAGCGCGCGGCTGGCAGCGGTGGCTTCTTCCACCAGGGCCGCGTTCTGCTGGGTCACCTGGTCCATCTGCACTACCACCTGGTTGACCTGTTCGATGCCGGCCGCCTGTTCCTTGCTGGCGGCGGCGATGTCGCTCATCAGCAGGGTGGTACGCGAACTGGCCTGGGCCACGCGTGCGATGGCGGCTTCGGACTGCACGGTCACCGCCAACCCACTCTGCACCTTGGCGGCGGCGTCTTCGATCAGTTCCTTGATCTCCTTGGCGGCCACGCCCGCCCGCTGGGCCAGCGTACGCACTTCGCTGGCAACCACGGCAAAGCCACGGCCCTGTTCACCGGCGCGCGCTGCTTCCACCGCGGCATTCAACGCCAGGATGTTGGTCTGGAAGGCGATGCCATCGATCACCGTGGAGATCTCCGAGATGCGCGCGGAAGACTGATCGATCTCGCCCATCACGGTTGCCATCTGCGCCATGGCCTGCTCGGTCTCGCGCACGGCAACGCCGGCCGCGTGCGCTTCGCTGTCGGCCTGGCGTGCCAGCTCGGCGTTCTGGCGCACGGTCGAGGTCAGCTCTTCCATCGAGGCGGCAGCCTCTTCCAGATTCGCGGCCTGTTGCTCGGTACGGCGCGACAGATCGTTGTTGCCGGCCGCCAGTTCCTGCGCCGCGTTGTTGATGCTGTCGGCGGCCACCTGGATGCCACGCACGATGCCGGTCAGCTGCGTGGTAGTGGTATTGGCATCATCCCGCATGCGCGCGAACACGCCTTCGTACTCGCCGTCCATGCGCGCGGTGAGGTTGCCATGCGAGATGGCGCGCAGCACGTCGGAGACATCGGCGATGCTGGCCTGCGAACTGGCCATCATGCCGTTGAGGTGGTTCACCATCGCCTGGAACTGGTACTGGAACGCCGCCGCGTCGCCACGCATGCTGAAGTCGCCGGAACGCGCGGCACGGGCCAGTTCATCAATCTGCGCGTTGATCGCCATCAGGCTCTGCTTGACCGCCGCCAGCGTGCGGGTCAGCGTGCCCTTCTCGCCCGGATACTCGGGCAGATCGCGGCTGAGATCGCCGATCGCATAGCGCTGCATCACCTCGGCCATCAGCAGCTGCACCTGCACGTGCGATTCAACCAGGTGATTGGTGGCCTGCACCATGCGGCCGAAGTCGCCGGGGAACGCGCTGGCATCCATCCGATAACGGATCGCACCGGCTTCATGCTGCTCGGCCATCTGCAGCTGCGCGCCGATCGCGGCCTGAACACTCTGGCGCACGCTGGCCATGGCCTCACCAAGCTGGGTCAGCTCGTCACGACCGCCAAGGCGGAATTCCTGGTCCAGTTCGCCCTTGGACAGGCGCTCGGCCAACTGCACCGCACGTGCCAGCGGGCCGGTCATGCTGCGGCCGATCAACACCGACGCGGCAACGCCGACCAGCAGGGCCACGCCGCCCAGCGCCAGCAGCTGCAGCAGGCTGCGCTCGCCCAGGCGGATGGCCTCGGCAGCGGCCTCGCGGCTTTCCTTTTCCTCATAGGCCACGCCGTCGGCCAGGGCCTTGTTCCAGCCATTGGCCGCTTCCTGCACCGGGCCCAGGGTCAGCGCCACGGCACCGGGGAAATCGCCCTGCTCCATCAGCTCACTGGTCTGCTTGTTGAGCGGACGGGCGAGCGCACGCTTGGCGGCGATGGTCTCGCCGATCACCTTGCCCTCAGCATCGCCGGGCAGGGCCTGGTAGGCAGTCCAGCTGGCCTCGTAGCGCTTGACCAGATCGGCGATGCGCTGCTCGTCGTTGGCACGGTCTTCGCCCTGGCGGATCAGCATCTCGCGACGCACGACCATCATCTGGTTGTTGGCATCGAGCATCTCCGACAGCAGCCGTACCTTGGCTACGCCAACCTCGACCACCTGCTCCATCGCGCGCTTCTGCACGGTGGTGGCGGTAGCGCCGGTGGCCACCACGGCGGCAACCAGCAGCAACAACAGGCCAAAGCCAAGCCCAAGACGCCAGGCAACCCTGACGTTCCTCAAGTAGTTCATGGGGTGAATCCAAAACGGGGGGGATGCGCCCATATCGGCCTGTCGACCGGGAATCTTGATCGCCCCACGCTCGCCTGCGTCGGAAGCCGTTCACCTTGGTGAGGTGCCACCCTCCCCTTCTGCGGTGGGTCTTTGGCGTAGCGATGCGACCCAGCTGCTCATGCCGGCATCAGTTCCTTTTCACGGCAGCTACGCAGCGTTTGCAGGCAGGGTGAAGGCGTTATCTGCCTGGAGATGCCCATGCCCGTATGCCGCCCCGCCCTGCTTGCGCTTTCGCTGCTGATGTCGCCCGCCTTCGCGCAGGCCCCGCCACCCGCCGGCCTGCCAGCACCGATTGCCGAGAAAGCAGGCCCTGACACGGCGGCGCACTCGCCCCTGCATGCGCAGGTCCTGCTCGACCGTGCGAATTTCTCTCCGGGCGAGATCGATGGCGAGGTGGGCAGCAACCAGCGGCGTGCGGTGTCCGGCTTCCAGGCTGCGCACGGGCTGACCGTCAGCGGTGAACTGGACGACGCTACCTGGAAAGCCCTGCAGGCCGATACGGTCACTCCGCTGGCCAGCTATACGCTGACCGCCGAAGACGTGGCCGGTCCCTTTGTCGCCATCCCCAAGAAGCCGGCCGAACAGGCCAAGCTGAAATCACTGGGCTTCAGCAGTATCGAAGAATCACTGGGCGAGCGTTTCCATGCCGCCCCGGAGCTGCTGAAGGCCCTAAATCCCGGCGTGGATCTGAGCAAGGCCGGCACTCGCATCCAGGTGCCCAACATTGCGCCTGCCGCTTTGCCCAAAGCGGCCAAGCTGGTGGTCGACAAATCCGACTCCACCCTGCAATTGCTGGACGCGCAGGGCAAGGTGATCGCGCAGGTGCCGGTGTCGTCGGGCAGCGAGCACGACCCGCTGCCGATCGGTGAGTGGAAGATCCTCGGCGTGTACCCGGATCCGCCATTCCACTACAACCCGAAACTGTTCTGGGACGCAAAGAAGGGCGATCGCAAGGCGACGATTCCGCCCGGCCCGAACAATCCCGTCGGCCGGGTCTGGATCGACCTGTCCAAGCCGCATTACGGCCTGCACGGCACGCCGGTGCCCGGCCATGTCGGCAAGACCGAATCACACGGCTGCGTGCGCATGACCAATTGGGATGCACTGCGCGTGGCCGCGGTGGTGGATACGTCGGTAGTCGTGGTGATGCAGGAGTAAGCCGATGCGACTCGCGCAACTGATCGTGCTGGGACTGGTGATGGGCGTGGCCGCCGGATGGTGGCTGCAGCGCGATGGCGAGCCGTCCGATGACACGGCTGTCCGCGCCCTTACAGTGGCGCCGACTTCGGCTGCGGCGGACAAGGCCCCTGCCGTACCCGCGGAGCAGGCAGCGACGACGATCGCTGCGCCCGCCCCAGCAGCAACCGGCGACACACCCTCCGGCCTGCTGCTGCCGGTACAGGGCATTGCGCCGTCGCAACTACAGGACACCTTCACCGACGCACGCAGCGAAGGCCGTGTGCACGATGCGATCGACATCATGGCCGCTGCCGGCACGCCGGTGCTGGCCGTGGCCGATGGCCATATCGAGAAACTGTTCGACAGCAAACGCGGCGGCCTCACCCTCTACCAGTTCGAACCCAGCGGCCGCTGGTGCTACTACTACGCACACCTGCAGCGCTACGCCGACGGCCTGGCCGAGAAGCAGACCATCAAGCGCGGTGATGTGATCGGCTACGTCGGCAGCACCGGCAATGCCAACCCCGAAGCTCCCCATCTGCATTTCGAAGTGCACACGCTGGGGCCGGAGAAGCAGTGGTGGAAGGGTGAGTCGCTCAACCCCTATCCGCTGCTGAAAAAAGGTGACGGAGGGGAATAGGCCGCAACCCGCACGTTCTTTTCGGGGCGCCTATACAGCGCGCGGACGCTGCCTGCGCAGCGCGATGGTGAAGATCACCAGTGCGGTGCCGGGAATCAGCAGCAACAGCGCCACCAGCTTCCAGAAGAAGAACGGCCACAGCCAGATGTAGTCCAGGTCGGTCAGCTTCAGAAGATCCAGCGGCGGCTGCACTTCGACCGTTGCCGGCCTGCCGAGCAGCGCCGGCTCCACCTCCAGCACGGTCACCCGCAGCCAGGAGCGGCCACGGGGCAATGCGTCACCGCGGCCATAGCCGAAGTACGCGGCGGTGAAACCTGCCGTTTCAACGGTTTCCACCCTGCGCACGACCTCCGTCGCGGGCGGGCCTGATCGCACGCTTGCGCGGAAGTCCGCGTGCTCGTTGGGCGTTTCGATGCGCATCAGCACCTCGGGGTCGAGGGCCGGGTCGGCAGCGTTGGGCGGGTAGCGCAGCCGCAATCGCAGGCGATCATCGATGAAGCGGTAGACCACGATCTCCGCGCTCGCACCGGGGCTCAGCACCAGCGGCAGGGTCTGCGTGCGTGAAGCCAGATGGTTGGCCACAGCGCCCACCGCCAGCACCACACAAGCGGCTGCCCACAGGCCCCAGAACACCCACAGGGTGATCCGCAGCACCCTGGTCCCTCTCACGCTGACATCGCCGGTCATCGGTCCGCTTCCCTGCTGGCACGGCGTACACACTAACGAAAAAGCCCCGCGTTTGCGGGGCTTTTCCTTTCAGCGACGCCGGGCATGGCCCGGCGCTACCCGTGCGGCAGCATTGACAGGCAGAGCCTGGCATTGCCGCATCACTCAGGCGAACGGATCCTGCAGGACCATGGTGTGGTCGCGGTCCGGGCCGGTGGAGACGATGCTGATCGGGCAGCCGGCCAGTTCTTCCAGCGAACGCAGGTAGGCGCGTGCGGCCGGCGGCAGGTCGTCCCAGTTGGTGATGCCGTGGGTGTTCTCGGTCCAGCCCGGGAACTCCAGGTACACGGGGGTGCACTCTTCCCAGCCCTGCGCGTCCAGCGGCGCGTACTCGGTGCGCTTGCCGTTGTATTCGTAGGCGATGCAGACCTTCAGCTTTTCCATGCCGTCCAGCACGTCCAGCTTGGTGATGCACAGGCCGCTGATGCCGTTGATGGCCACCGCGCGCTTGAGGGCGACGATGTCCATCCAGCCGCAACGACGCGGGCGGCCGGTCGAGGCACCGTACTCGGCACCGCGGTCGCGGATGCCCTGGCCGATTTCATCGTCCAGCTCGGTCGGGAACGGGCCGCCGCCAACGCGGGTCGCGTAGGCCTTGGCGATGCCCAGCACGTAGTCGATCGCATCGGCGCCGACGCCGGCACCGGCCAGCGCACCACCAACGGTGGTGTTGGAGCTGGTGACGTACGGGTAGGTACCGTGGTCGATGTCCAGCAGCGCGCCCTGCGCACCTTCGAACAGCACGCGCTTACCCTGCTTGCGCAGGTCATGCAGGATGCCGGCAACGTCCGACTTCATCGGCTGCACGTACTCGCCGAAGGCCAGCGCCTCGTCGAAGGTCTTCTGGAAATCGACCGCGTCGGTCTTCAGGTAGTTGGTCAGCACGAAGTTGTGGTAATCCAGCGCGGTGCGCAGGAGTTCTTCCAGCTGCTTGGGGTAATGCAGGTCGGCGATGCGGATGCCGCGACGCGCCACCTTGTCTTCATAGGCCGGGCCGATGCCACGGCCGGTGGTGCCGATCGCCTTGCCGCCGGCAGCGCGTTCGCGCGCCTGGTCCAGGGCGATGTGGTACGGCATGATCAGCGGCGCGGCCGGGGAGATCTTCAGGCGCGAACGCACTTCCACGCCGGAGGTTTCCAGCTCGGCGATTTCCTTCTGCAGCGCAGCCGGCGAGATCACCACGCCGTTGCCGATCAGGCACAGCGCATCGTCACGCAGGATGCCCGACGGGATCAGGTGCAGGACGGTCTTCTTGCCGTTGATGACCAGGGTGTGGCCGGCATTGTGGCCGCCCTGGAAGCGCACGACCGCGCCGATTTCCTCAGTGAGCAGATCGACGATCTTGCCCTTGCCTTCATCGCCCCACTGGGCACCAAGCACTACGACAGACTGACCCATGACGGGTTCCTCTATTTGTTGCGGCCATCGGGGCCGCGGACGGGTAAACCGCAGCGGGGCTGGCCAGCGCTTGGGTGGCGGCTCCAAACGGGGAGCGGCCGGCGATGGAAGGCCCAGACACGGAAAAAGCCGAACGGGGGAGGCCCGTCCGGCTTTTGTGCATTATCCGGGTTTCCGGGGTCCGGTGCCACCTTTCCGACGGGCGGCTTCACCGGCCGGTCAGGCGCTGCCTGCTGTAGAGCCGAGCCCATGCTCGGCTGCCGTCCCGCCGCTGCGCGGCGCCGCCCGAGCATCGGCTCAGGCGCTACGGGCCAGTTAGTGCCGCACCCACCACAGCAGGCTCAGCCCGGCCAGCAGGACCAGGCCACCGAAGCTGCGCAGGGCCGGGCTGGGCAGGTCCAGCAGGCGTTCGGCCATGCGCTTCCAGGCCACGGGGGCCGCAAACAGCAACAGGCCTTCCAGCACCGCGACCAGGCAGACGGCGGCGAACAGATCTTTCATGGGGAACTCCGGAAAAGCACGGGGCCCGGCGTTTGGCCGGGCCCCGTGAGGTACTGCCGTGCGGTCTCAGCGATCGTTCTTGAGGTACTGCAGGAACGGGTCGTTCTTGTCCAGCACGATCACGCCGTTGCCGTCGGTCATCGAGCCGCGATAGGCCTCGAGGCTGCGGTAGAACGCGTAGAACGACGGGTCGGCCGAACCGGCCTTGCCATAGATGCGCGCAGCCTCGGCATCGCCTTCACCGCGCAGGCGCTGGGCATCGCGTTCGGCCTCTGCGATCAGCACGGTGCTGTCACGGTCGGCCTGGGCACGGATGGTCAGCGACTGCTCTTCGCCTTCGGCGCGCAGCTTGGCGGCTTCCTGCTTGCGCTGGGCGCGCATGCGCTCGTACACGTCATTGATCACCTGGCTGTCGGTCGGCAGGTCCACCTGCTTGATGCGCAGGTCGATCATCTGCATGCCCAGGCCGGCAACGGCTTCGTTGATCCCCTTCAGCTGCTCGGCGATCAGCTCGCTGCGGTCGCCGGAGACCAGCTGCTGCAGGGTGCGCGAGTTGATCTGGTTGCGCAGCGAGTCGGTGATGATCGGTGCCAGGCGGGCATTGGCGATACGCGGATCGCCGCCGGTGGCACGGAAGTAATCACCCACGTTGGAGATGTAACCGATGGCGAAGAAGTCGACGCTGACGTCCTTCTGCTCGGCCGTGAAGTAGCGGGCCGGCGCGGTGTCCAGCACCTGGAAGCGGCGATCAAACACCCGCACCGTTTCCACCACCGGCAGCTTGAAGTGCAGGCCCGGCTTGATGTCCGAACGCACCACCTTGCCCAGGTTCAGGACCATGGCGGTCTGGTCCTCGCGGACCACATACACCGAGCCCAGCAGGCCCAGCAGCCCCGCTACGACAACGGCAATCCAGATTGAATTTTTCATCGGCTGCCCTCCTCACGGCCGCTCGAACGCCCGGTCGGGCGGCCCACCGGCCGGCCCGGGTCACGGGAAGCTTCCACTGCCGTGGTACCCGGCAGCGACGGCATCACCACCTCCGGGTTCGTCACCCCCGGCGGCGCCGAGATGGTGGCACGGGTATCGCCGGTCATCGGCACGTAGATCAGCTGGCGGCCATCGCCACCAATGACCTTGCGGTTCTCGCTCAGCACCTGCTGCACCGTTTCCAGCCACAGCCGCTTGCGGGTAACTTCCGGTGCGTCCTTGTACTGGGCCTGCAGCAGGCTGAAGCGCTGGCCATCACCCTCGGCCTTGGACACAACGGCCTGCTTGTAGCCCTCGGCGGTGGTACGGGCACGCGAGGCCTGGCCACGCGCTTCAGGCACGACCTTGGCCGCATAGGCCTGGGCTTCGTTGATCAGGCGCTCCTTGACCTGCTGGGCACCGTTGACCTCGTCGAAGGCCGGCTTGACCTCCTCCGGCGGACGGGCGTCCTGCAGGGTCAGGCCGGTCACGGTCAGACCGGTCTTGAAGGCACGCAGCAATGTCTGCAGGCGCTCTTCAGCGGCCACGGCCAGCGGGCCACGGTTGTTCAGTACGGCGTTGAGGTCGGCGCGGCCGACTTCCTCGCGCACCGCGCTCTGCGCCGACTGCTCCAGCACCTGGTTGGCATCGACAGTGCCGAACAGATACTGCTGCGGGTCATCGATGCGGTACTGCACGTTCAACGAGACGTTGACGATGTTCTCGTCGCGGGTCAGCACCGGCACCTGGATCGAGAAGGTCTTGATCTCGGTGGCGTTGACCTTGGTGACCGATTCGATCGGCCAGGGCAACTTGAAGTTCGGGCCTGGGGTCAGGATGCGCGAGAACTGGCCGAAGCGCAGCACGACGCCACGCTGCTGTTCGCCGATCAGCTGGAAGCTGGAGAACAGCACCAGCAGGACCACCGCTGCCACCACCCAACGCAGGATGCCGCCATCGAACAGGTCCTTCAGCGGTCCGGGCAATCCGCCCCAGCCGCCACCATTGCCACCGCCGCGCGACCCGAACGGCCCGCGTCGATTGTCCTCGGGACCTTGTCCGCCCTTGTTGCCGCCGGGTGTATTCCAGGCCATGCACGCTCCATCAAGATGTGGGCTGCGACGCGGGCCCTTCCCGCAACGCCAGCCATGAACCATTACCGATCATACAAGATGGGGCTGACCGGCAGGATTGAAAGGGTCCGGAACGGGTAAGGTGGCGTTTTCCTTGAAGTCAGGCAGCGCCGATGGCCCCCACCACCCCGTTCACCGCCTTCCGCATCGAAAAAGACGACGCCGGCTACCGCAGCGGCCTGGTGCCGCTGAGCCTGGACGACCTTAACCCCGGCCAGGTGCTGATCCGCGCGCACTGGTCCTCGGTCAACTACAAGGATGCCCTGGCCGGCACCGGCAAAGGCCGGATCCTGCGGCGCTTCCCGCTGGTGGGCGGCATTGACGTGGCCGGCACGGTGGTCGCCTCCACCGATCCGGCCTGGCGCGAGGGCGATGCGGTCCTGGCCACCGGCTGCGGCCTCAGCGAAACCCGCGATGGCGGCTACAGCCAGTACGTGCGACTGGAATCGAGCGCGGTCATCGCCCAGCCGGCGGGCCTGAGCCCACGCGAGGCGATGGTGCTGGGCACCGCAGGTTTCACCGCTGCGCTGGCCCTGCTGCGCCTGCAGGACAACCGGCAGACGCCCGAGCTGGGGCCACTGGCGGTCACCGGCGCCAGCGGTGGGGTCGGTGCCCTGGCCGTGGACATCTTCAGCCGCGCCGGCTATGCCGTGCACGCGATCAGCGGCAAACCGGAGCAGACCGACTTCCTGCGCGCCATCGGTGCTGCCGAAGTGCTGCCGCGTGATGCCCTTGCCGACACCGGGCCGCTGCAGTCGGCACGCTTCGGCGGTGGCCTGGACAACGCCGGCGGGCCGATGCTGGCCAGCCTGCTGGCACAGACCGTGCCCTATGGCAGCGTGGTCAGTGCGGGCCTGGCCGCCAGCCCGACCCTGGAGATGACAGTAATGCCCTTCATCCTGCGCGGTGTCTCGCTGCTGGGTGTGTCGTCGGCCAATGCCCCGCGCGCACTGCGCGAAGAAGTGTGGGCTCGTCTGGGCGACGCGTGGAAGCCGCAGCACCTGGACCGCATCTGCACTGCCGAAGTCGGTCTGGACGGGCTGCCTGCGGTGTTCGATCGCATGCTGGCGGGCGGCTCGCTTGGCCGCACGGTGGTGCGGATCGACTGAACGTCGCAGGCAGGCGACGGACGGCAGCCGTCGCCCTCCCGCCAACGGGATGCCGGCACTACACTTCCGGCATCACATGGGGAACAACATGGCACGCATTCTGATCGTCGACGACTCACCGTCGCAGCTGTTGGGGATACAGCGCATCGTCGAGAAGCTCGGGCACCAGATCCTGACCGCCACCGATGGCGCGGCCGGGGTGGAGACCGCCAAGGCCGAGCTGCCCGACCTGGTTCTGATGGACGTGGTGATGCCCAACCTCAATGGCTTCCAGGCCACCCGCACCCTCGCCCGCGATGAAGCAACCCGGCACATTCCGGTGATCCTGGTGACTACCAAGGACCAGGACACCGACCGCATGTGGGGCATGCGCCAGGGCGCCAAGGCCTACATCACCAAGCCGTTCTCGGAAGACGAACTGTCCGAAGTGCTGGAGCGGGTGTTCGCCGGCCAGGGCTGACACACCGCCCTGGTAGATGCCAACCTTGGTGGGCACGCCTTTGCACTTGGTAGATGCCAACCTTGGTTGGCACGCCTTTGCTGGCCAGCGGCCGGCACTACCGGCAAGGCGTGCGGACCAAGGTCCGCACCCACCGAAGCAGATCTCAGATCGTTTCGCCAAACGCCTTGGCCAGATTCCGATAGGCCTTCTTCTGCGCCTCATCCGTCGCCGCCGGGGCAACAATCTCCAGCTCGACGATCTGATCGCCGTCCGGACTGCCCGGCAGGCCACGCCCACGCAGGCGCAGCTTGCGGCCGGCATCGGAGTCGGCCGGGATCTTCAGCTCCACCGCTCCGCCCAGCGTCGGCACGCTGATGCTGGTGCCCAACGCCGCCTGCCACGGGGTGACCGGCAGCGTGTACAGGATGTTGCGACCGTCGACCTCGAACTGCGGATGCGCGGCGTACTCCACTTCCAGCAGCAGGTTGCCGCCGTGGTTGCCCTGCCCGGCCAGGCGGATCACCTGCCCGGGACGGATGCCCTTGGGCACGCGCACGTCCAGCTGCTTGCCGTTGACGGTGATGCGCAGGCTGTCGCCGTTGTAGGCCGCCTCCAGCGGTACCGACAGCTTGGCCCGGGTGTCGCGGTTGGGTGCATGGCCGTGGCTGCTGAAGCCCGGCCCCTGGCCTGCGCCCTGGCCGCCGCGCTGGCGCGCGAACAGGCTCTCGAAGAAGTCGCTGAAGCCACCGTTGGGGCCTCCGCCACCACCACCGAACACTTCCTCGAAATTGAAACCGCCACCGCCGTAGTTCGGCGGCACATTGAATTCCTCGCCCGGGCGATAGCCCTGCGCGCGCAGCTGGTCATAGGCCGCGCGCTTCTCGGGATCGCGCAGCGCCTCGTAGGCCTCGTTGATGGCCTTGAACTTGTCTTCGGCCCCGGTCTCCTTGCTGACGTCCGGGTGGTACTTGCGTGCCAGCCGGCGATAAGCGGTCTTGATTTCCGCTTCGCCCGCGCTCGGTTCCACCCCCAGGGTGGCGTAATAATCCTTGAATTCCATCCAGCTACCTCGATTCGCTTCGGCGGCGCCGGTGGCGCCGCCCCGGGTTCATTCTACGCGCCGGCGATGCTACGCCGCCGGTCGTGCGGCAACGGTGAGGCCGACTGATCCAGCGCAATGCGCCTGCCATCGCCCTGCCCCATGCTGTGGCTGAGAGCCCCCGCAGAGGACGGAAATGGGGTGTATACATGGGTTTTCCAATGTCTTGACGCGTCCGTCCCCTCCTGGCCCCTACCCTCACCCAGCAAGGAGTTCCCATGACCATCCATGTCGGCGACCGCATTCCGGAAGTCACCCTCAAGCGCATCCGCGAAGGCATCGAGACCCTCGATACCCACGCCCTGTTCGACGGGCGCAAGGTGGTGCTGTTCGCCGTGCCCGGCGCATTCACCCCCACCTGTTCGGCCCGCCACCTGCCGGGCTACGTGGAAACGTTCGACGCCTTCCGCAAGCGCGGCATTGACGTGTACTGCATGGCGGTCAACGATCCGTTCGTGATGAAGGCCTGGGCCACCGACCAGCACGTGCCCGAAGGCCTGCTGATGTTGTCCGACGGCAACGCCGAACTGACCCGTGCGCTTGGCCTGGAGCTGGATGCAAGCTCGTCCGGCATGGGCATCCGTTCGCGCCGCTTTGCCCTGTACGTGGTGGACGGCACGGTACGCGCAGCCTGGATCGAGGAACCCGGACAGTTCGAGGTGTCTTCGGCCGAGCATGTGCTGGAGCACCTTCCCACTTGAACCCCTGACTACAAAGGAAACCGGCCAGCCATGTCCAACAAGCCAGCCAAATCCAGCAACGCCTCTCCGTCCGCCAGGATCGATGGCATCAGCGATCGCCAGACGCTGCGCGAGCGGGCGCGGAAGAACATCAAGGATGGTGCGATCACCGACAGCTACAGCGCCGACCGCAAGGTGGTGATCAAGCTGCTGAACGATGCTCTGGCCACCGAATATGTGTGCGTGCTGCGCTACTACCGCCACTATTTCATGGCCAAGGGCATGCTGGCCGATGCGGTGAAGGCCGAGTTCCTGGAGCACGCGCAGCAGGAGCAGGCACATGCCGGCAAACTGGCCGAACGCATCGTCCAGCTCGGCGGCGAGCCGGACCTCAATCCGGACACGCTGACCGCACGCTCGCACGCCGAATACAAGGAAGGCAGCGACCTGCGCGACATGGTCCGCGAGAACCTGGTGGCCGAGCGCATCGCCATCGACAGCTACCGCGAGATGATCAACTTCATCGGCGACAGCGATACCACCACCAAGCGCATTCTGGAAGAGATCCTGGCGCAGGAAGAAGAACACGCCGACGAATTCGCCGACCTGCTGGAGGGGTGGATCGGGGAATAGCCGCCGCCATCCCCCCCTGTAGAGCCGAGCCCATGCTCGGCTGATCGCCGCACGTGCGTCGCGGAAGCAGCCGAGCATGGGCTCGGCTC